>CALMPG010000044.1 GCA_937871915.1 uncultured Phycisphaerales bacterium | reverse complement strand
CCCCCTCCCCCCGCCGCCCAATCGCTCCGCCCCCCCCCCCGCCAGCGCGCTCGCCCCCGCAATCCGCACCACATCGTCCATCCTCCCCACCTCATCCGTCCCCCGAATCCCCTCGATCGCCTCCCGCAGCGCCCGCGCATCCCCCGTGAACCCCTGCACCACGCTCGCCTCGCGCCCAAACGCAATCACCATCGCCTGCGCCCGCGACCCGGACCCCGATCGCCGCAACTGCTCCACGAACTCCACCGCCCGCCGCTTCGCCTCATCGAGCCTTGTCGCGGGTTTCTCGATCGTCCCTCCCCCCCCATCCCGCGCCGACATCGACGCCGACGCATCGATCACGATGATCGCCCGCGCCGCACTCCCCATCTCCGCCCCGCCCGCGATCGTCGGCCGCGCCATCGCCGCCAGCAGGCACCCCAGCGCCGCGAGCTGCAACAGCATCAACCACGACCACCGCAGCCACCGCAGCGGCACGTTCGCCTGAAGGTCCTGCACCGCCTGCTCCCACAGCAGCACCGAACTCACCTTCAACGGCTTCCGCCGAAGTTTCAACAGATACAGCGACACCAGCAGCGGCACACCGATCGCCGCGCCGATGATCCCGGCCCACGGGGCAAGAAACGTCATCAAGCCCCCCCTCCTCCCCACCCCGGCATCGGCGCCGGCGGAGCCTTCGCGATCCCGTGCGGCAGCGGCGTCGTCGGCAGCGGCCCGCCCCTGTACCCCTTCGCGGTGATGAACATCTCCCGCGACACCTCCCGGCTCGCCTCCGGCTTGTACCCCTTGACATCCGCGAACATCTTCCCGCAGTCCTTGAGCAGTTCCGGATACACCTCACCCTCGAACACCTTCATTACCAGGTTCCCTCCCGGCCGCAGCAGCGATGGACACAACTCCAGCACGCGCCGGCACAGGTCCACCGACCGGAAGTGATCCATCGATCCCCCGCCGCCCCCCTCCGTGTTCGGCGCCATGTCCGAGAGCACCACATCCACCAGCCGCACCGGCTTCCCCTCGCTGACCAGAATCCCCAGCAGAAACGCGCCGTCGCTCTTGAAAATATCCGCCACCAGCGTCTTCGCGTTCCCCGGCGTCCCGCCCTCGATCTCCACCGGCTTCAAGTCAATCCCCCCCACCCGCCCCCGGTCCCCGACGATCTCACTCGCCACCTGCACCCACGACCCCGGCGAGCATCCGAGGTCCAGCACCCAGTCGCCGCGCTTCAATATCCCCCGCTTGTCCTGGATCTGTTTCAACTTGTACGCCGAGCGCGCCGCGTACCCCTCCTCCTTGGCCTTCTTGAAGTACTGGTCATGCAGTTTGCGCGCCTGGGCCATGGCAAATCGTAAGGCGGCACGCAGGGGTCCGCAGAGGACACGCAGGGGTTCGCAGAGGGGAAGACGGGGGAATGGGAGGGAAACAACAGGACCACCCAGCCGCAACGCATCGATTCTCTTCCTCGCCTTTCTCCCCTTCCCCTTTTCCCCCCGCCTTTCCCCGCGAACCTCCGCGTGACCTCCGCGAACCTCTGCGTGCTGCATTTCCCCCCGCACCGCGTACCATCCACCCCCCAACCCCCCGGGCCCGCATGCCCCCCACCACCACCGACCCCCTCTACGTCGCCGACTTCAAGCCCAACGAGCGCATCTTCGGCACCTACGCCATCTCCAACGCCCAGCTCGGCCGCACCAAGCAGGACAAGCCGTTTCTCAAGGCCCTGATCTCCGACAAGACCGGCCAGGTCGCCGCCCGCATGTGGTCCATCGAGCCCGCCCAGTTCAAGCGCCTCCCCACCGACGGCTTCGTCTACATCGAGGCCGAGACGCAGCCCTACCAGGGCGAACTGCAACTCATCATCCAGTCCATCGACCCCACCGAGCCCACGCCCGAGCAGCTCCGCGAGCTCATCCCTTCGTCGAAGTACGACCCCGAAGAAATGTTCGCCGAGCTCAAGACCATCCTCAACACCATGGCCCACCCCGCGGCCAAGGCCCTCGCCTCGGTCTACCTGAGCGACGAGCACCTCATGACGGCCTTCAAGAAGGCCCCCGCCGCCAAGGCCATGCACCACGCCTACCTCGGCGGCCTCCTCGAGCACACCCTCAGCCTCCTCCGCCTCGCGCAGGCCGTCTGCCCGCTCTATCCGAAGATCAACCGCGATGTGGTTCTGCTCGGCCTCTTCCTCCACGACCTCGGCAAGACCCGCGAACTCATCTACGACCGCACGTTCTCCTACTCCGACCGCGGCGAGCTCATCGGCCACATCGTCGACGGCGCGATCATGCTCCACGACAAGGCGCAACAAGTCATGCGCGACACCGGCCAGCGCCTCCCGCCCAACCTCGTCATGGTCCTCCAGCACATCATCCTCTCCCACCACGGCATCCCCGAGTTCGGCGCGGCCAAGGTCCCCATGACCCCCGAGGCCATTCTCGTGAGCATGCTCGACAACCTCGACGCCAAGACCACCATGGTCCTCGTCGCGGCCCGACCCGACGGCGGCCTCGCCGACCCGAGCGAGCAAAAAGGCGAAACCCTCGGCGGCAACTTCACCGAGAAGCAGTGGGCCCTCGACAACGCGAAGCTGTTCCGGCCCGATCCGCTCGGGTAAGCCGGTGGCTTCGTGCCTCTGACCGCTGCTCTCGGCAATCGGTGCTTTGCCGAACGACACCCAAGACACACCGACCGCTCACCCCCCCAAGCCGCGGTCGGTGGCACGCAGGACGGTCGATGCCACCCGCCTACCAGCCGAAATGAAAAGGCGCGTGCACCTGATCCAGAGATGCACGCGCCTTCGGTCAAGTCTCAATCGCGGCGTGCCGCCAATCCGAGCCCGTTGGCGCTCAGCCAACGGCGGAGCGGTCGAACGCCGATGTGCTCCCGCACTCCGGGCAGACCGAGCCCTCTGGAATGCCCTCTTGGCTGTGTCCGCATGCAGGGCACTGTCCCTTCGCGTACCTCTGGCTCGCCCTCCAAGAGAAGTAGGTGCTGCGTGCCTTGCAGAAGGCGAGGATGACGGCCGGGCCCAGCAGTAGATTGCACACGATGCCTGGCCACCATGCGAAGAGCGACATCGGCGATGGCGCATACAGCACGGCATCGGCCCCGCCGGACTTGGTCACGACGACGTCACCGTGGTCGTTCGTCGGGGGTCGGCTAATGGAGCGGAGCCCGACCATCCGCATCGGCCATCCGAACATCTCCTCAAGAACCACGGTTTGTAGGGGGAGGTCGTGGGGAAAAGGATTCGTGGTGCACAGGCTCCACGGGACTGGGTGGATGCTTAGCCCGTGCGATTGGAGCCAACTCGGCTCGGTAGACTTGGCCGCCTCCTCGGCGTTTACAAATGTCGCCGTGACGCGTGTTCGCGCGAAACCGATTTCGATGCCGCGCACCCATCTTGACGGATCGGCGTTCCTTGCGGTGTCGGAGCGAATGAGAGGATGCAATCCTTGCCCGGCCCCACCGGAGATCGAGAGCCCTGCGATCGGGCACAGGATCACCAGCGCGAGCCAGGCCGAGAACATCAGAATAAGAGTCCTTGTCTTGGGCATGGGTCACCTTGGGGGCTGCTGGCGCGGGATGAGCACCGGCCATGTGGGCGTACCGCCGGGCGGAACACCGGGCACCGGAGGAATCGTAGGCGTCCAGGGACTGGGATTGAGATCCTGTTTGTTGGGCGTACACGGAATGGGCGGCGGAATCCCACCCATTCCGAGAACGCAGCAGCCTTCGGTGTACCCCACCGTCCGGTAGAGGTAGGAGATGCTTACGGTCGGTGGAAGCGGACAGTTGTTTTGCACCATGACTGTGGAACGTTGCAACTGAGTGCAGTTGCGCACGTAGCACGTTTCGAGCGTGATCGGGATCGGGCCGCTCGTCGTGTGCGGGAGAACCGCCCATGGACCACAGAACGATTCGCCATACGCAACCGCGGGCCAGGTCCAGATTTGCAAACACGCGTTTGTGTTGCCTGGTACGTCGCAGCGGTCCGGCTCACCAGGGAGAACGATCGGCGTTGCCGCTGCGTATCCCGCCAACTCCCGCTGCTCGTCAGTGCCCTGGAACGTGAAGTAGGTCTCGACTCCGAGGGCCATCCTGTTGAGCGCATTGTCGCGACAGCCCGTGGTCTCATCGCCGGTCTTCTCGACAGGGACGTCGGCCGCCTTGTAGCCAATATCGCTGAGGAACTTGACAGCCAGCTCCCGGATGCTCCCCAGCGGGATCATCGTCGAGTACGGGTCGGACGTGAGCAGCCCCTTCTCAACCTCTTCCGGGGCCCCCTTGGCGACGGCCGCCGCGATCTCAAGGTCGGTCTTCACCTCCCAGACCCAGTCTTCGCTGTCGGGGACCTCGTACATCCCTTTGATTTCTTTGATGATCCCCGCCTGATCCTGCGTGCCCGACCAAGCCTTCGACGACCAAGACAACGCCGGATCGGGATCTCGGGCGAAGAGGACGATCGAGAGATTGTCGCCCACGATGGTCGACGGATCGCGGAGGGCTACGACCGCATCGACGCGGGCGGCTGAGTGGTCGGCGGCCAGCGTGTACACCGGCTTCAGGATCCAGTCGCCTTCCCGAATGGACATATCGCTGATGTGATGGGTTTCTCCAAAGCACAGGCCAGAGCCAATCACCGTCCCGATCCCGAACGCCGCCCAAGCCATCCGCTTTGCTAAACGAATCATGCGAACCTCCGATGTTGGGCGCGGACTCCCCCAGCCCGACGCCTGGTGTCCCCATGTGGGGAGCGAAGGCTGGGACCCGACTGTGACAGTCAAGAACGAATTCCGTTGAAAATTGTCCGATTTTTTCCACCAGCCTCTCCCAGTCCGTACCCCCGTTTCGCCGAGCCAATGGTCAGCGGCCCCGCCCCTTGCCACGCGATCCTCGATCCCATGGCATGAACCATCGCCGCGCTCGATGCGATCGGCGGCCCGTGCCACGACATCGTCGATCCGATCCCCAGTGGCGTCGATCGAGGCCATGCGGGCGGCGATCTGTCCTGCTCGCGCGCGGGCGCAGGCCATGCGGGCGGTGATCTCGTGGCACGGGCAGGCGATCCGTGCCATGTGATCGATGATCTGTGCCATGAGATCGTCGATCGCATGGCATGGGGCGCGGCATCGTCCGGATAAATACCTGCGCCGTGGCGTGCAGAGCGGGCCTTCGTGGCCCGCCGCGATATTTCGCGCGGTGTAGACGGAAAAATCGTTGCAGGCCTCAAGTCCCTCCCAAACCTCACCGATCCCCTTCGCGGCAACGCACTCGCCGCTCGCCCCTTTGGGTTTCATCGGCGCGACACACACTTCGCGGCTTGGATTGTCCGACCGCTCGCGCGTGATGAAGAAGGGATCGGGGCGACGCCTGGTGCGCTGACCCAAGGAGGGCAGCCCATGCCCATCGTGCCGTCGAAGGTTCAGGACCTGCTCTCGTTCTGCGACACCCACGCCACCACGTGGTCGTCATCGCCGTCGAGCATCGGATTAACCGCCGCGCAGGCCACCGCGTTCAAGAACGCCTACGAACTCGCCAACGAGCAATACAAGCAGGCCGTCGCGGCCAACGAGGCCAAGCTCGCCGCCTACCAGACCAGCCGCGCCTCCATCGCCGCGCTGCGGGCCTCGGCCGCCTCGACCATCAGCATCATCAAGGGCTTCGCCGACGCGGCGGCCAACCCCGCGGCCGTCTACAGCGCCGCGGAGCTCCCCATGCCCGCGACGCCCAGCCCCGCCCCCGCCCCCGGCACGCCCACCGACTTCGTCGCGACGCTCAACCAGACCGGCGTGGTCACCATCAAGTGGAAGTGCGCCAACCCCGCCGGCACCGCCGGCACGATCTACGAGTGCCGCCGCAGGATCGGTTCCGGGGCGTTCGGGTTCGTCGGGGCCGTCGGCACGCGCGAGTTCTCCGACACCACCCTCCCCGCGGGCTCGATCGGCGTGCTCTACGAGATCACCGCCGTCCGCAGCACCATCCGCGGCAACCCCGCGCTCTTCAACGTCAACTTCGGCGTCGGAGGCGGGGGCGGGATCTTCATCGCCTCCACCAGCGAGGGCGAGCCCACCATGAAGATGGCGGCGTGACAGAAGATGTTGAAACACGGAGGGCCACGGAGGGCCACAGAGGGAAAAACGGAGAGGGAGATTCTGTTCAAGACCAAGCGGCCCCGGGTCTGTTCGACCGGGGCCGCTTGTCTGTGCCTTCACATCGCACATCTGGCATCAAACATCCGACATCCCTAGAATCTCCCGATGTCCGGGGACCAGACCATCCAGGTGAACTTCGGCACGCCCAAGGGCCTGTTTCCGCTCGACGGCACCAAGCTCATGCCCCACGGCATCCTCCCGCTGCACGTCTTCGAGCCGCGCTATCGCCAGCTCGTCAAGGATGCGCTCGACGAGCTCGCGGGGGGGGCCAAGCAGTTCGCCATGGCCACCTTCCACGGCGACCAGTGGCAGCACGAGTACCACGGCCGACCCGCCATCCGCCCCGTCGTCTGCCTCGGCCAGATCATGCAGCACGCCGAGCTCCCCGACGGCTCCTATGGCATCGTCCTTCAAGGGTTGTGCCGCTGCCGCGTCGTCGAGGAACTCCCGCCCGATGAGGAGAAGCTCTACCGCCGCGCCATGCTCCGCCCCCTCGACCTCACCGAGCCCGACGAGGAAGCCCTCGACTCGTTCCGCCACAGCATCACCGAGGCCATCGAGCACGACCGTCTGGCCGACCTCCGCGGCGCGCAGGGCATGCTCGAGCACCTCAAGAACGACGAGATTCCCACCAGCGCACTCGTCGAGGTCCTCGGCTTCCAGTTCCTCGGCAATCCCGAGACCCGCTATCGCCTGCTCGCCTGCGACGATGCCGAGGAGCGTGCCGACATCGTCCGCCACGAACTCCTCGACCTGGAAAAACTCCTCCGCCGGGCCCACCCCCAGCGCCTCATGGATGCCCCGAAGGGGTGCCACTGGAACTAGGTCTGCGTTCGGTCCCGGGCCGCAAACCCCCGCCCACCCGAATCGTACCAACAGTGACCTGCGGGCCCCCGCCGCAAACATCGCGGATCCCATGACCGACCATCAGGAGGACCCACCATGAACACCGCATCCCTCAAGCGCTTCGCCCTCCCCACCGCCCTCTCTCTCGCCCTGCTCACCGGCCTGAGCGCCTGCGACAACGCCGGCGAGGGCGCCCTCTCCGGCGCCGGCCTCGGCGCCGCCGGCGGCGCGATCATCGGCAGCCTCTCCGGCAGCGCGGGCACCGGCGCGGCCATCGGCGCCGTCGCCGGCGGCCTCGGCGGCGCGGTCCTCGGCGACCAGAACGAGCGCCGCCGCAACGAGGCCAACTACTCCCAGCCCCGGCGCGACTGGTAGATCGGCTCAGACGATGTCGTCGTCCGGGTCGTCGGCCAGGTCGAACTCGTCGCCCGCAAACTCCGGCTGCCCCGGCTTGCGCTTCCGCCGCGGCTCCAGGAGCGCCTCCCGGCACGCCTCCTCCAAACGCTGGTGCAGCTTCTCGTGGTGCGGCACCGACTCGAGCCGGTCCATCAGCGCGCTCACCCGCACCGCCGCCGGAAGCGTCACGCACACCTGCCCGATCGCCTCATCCCCCAGCGCCTCCCCCGCCGCCACGAACCACCTCACCGACGGCACACCCGCCGCGCTCGCCGCCGGCGCGCCCTTCTCGCCCCTGGCCTTCCCCTTCGCGGACGCCTTGGGCGCGGGAGGGGGGGGCGCCACAAACGGCCCCACCTTCGCCCGCACCGTCACCGGCCCCACCGCCACGATCGGCCACAGCCCGTCCCGCGTCGGCGGCTCGCGCACCAGCACGAACACCGGCGCCCTCTTCTCGTCCGCCGCGTCACGCAGCATCCGCCCATCCGCCCCCACGCGCGGCGGCGTCACCAGATAGCACCCGCTCACCAGCCCGCGCCCGTGCGGAATCTCCCCGTCCACCACGAACACCCTCTTGGTGTCGAAGGCCATCTCCCGCTTCTGCCGGCGGGCCTCCTGCAGCGGCAGGATGATCCGCGCCATCCGCTCATAGTCCGCATCATGGTGGGCCCGCCGCAGCGCGCTCAGCGCCAGCTTCTCCGCCCCGAAGTAGTCGCGCGACACCAGGGCCCGGCTGGCCTGGTCCATCATCGCGTCGATCTTGTTGGCCCGCTCGGCCTGAGATTTCGGCACTCGCGTTCAACTCCCACTCAGGCCCTCGCCCCTCCCCCCCACACCTTGTCCGCCAGGCCCGACAGCGACGCCTCCCACACGTCCGCCTGGTCCTGCATGTCGTACCCCAGCACATCCGACAGCCCCGACCAGTCCTCCGCACCGATCGACCGCTTCACCTCGTGCAGGCAATCCGCCAGCGATCGGATCCGCTCCGAGAGCGGCCCCTCCGTCGCATCCTTCCCCGGAACGCTGATCGCCTCCGTCTTCAGCCCCAGCAGCGTCGTCCCGTCCATCACCGCGTCCCGGATCGTCTGCCACGCCCGCAGCGCGCTGTGCAGACGGTCCATCGCCTCGCTCACCTTCCCCTCCATGAGCATACTCGCCGCGGCCGACTGGTCCGCCTTCAAGTCCCCGATCAGCGACGCCACCCCCCGCAGCGTCGAGCACACCAGCTCCGCCGGGTCCGCCGTGACAAACCGCAGCTCCTTCGCCGGCGACAGCGCACTCGACGGGTCGCTCAGCGCCCCATCGGGCAGCGTCTGCCCGTCCAGGATCGCCTCCACCACCACCCGCCCCCGCCGCTGCGCATCCAGCCGCGCCGCCGACAGAGCATCCGCCACGCTCCCCGCCGCGTCCGTCAGCACCAGTGTGTCCACAATGACCTTCATGTCCACAGCCTATCGACCCGCCCGGTTTCCCGCAAATCGGGGCTCCGGGTACCCCGACACTCCGTGGCGGGCTCTCGCTCGGGTACCCCGACACTCCGTGGCGGGCTCTCGCTCGGGTACCCCGACACTCCGCGGCGGGCTCTCGCCTTTCCACCCTTCGATCCCCATGCCCCAATGCCGTCCCCTACACCGACCCCCCCACGTCCGTTGAAGCCGCCTCGATCAACGCATCCCGCCTCGCCCGGCGCGCATGCTTCCTCAAAAGCCTGATGTTCCGAACGTAAATCACGATCCCCGACGCCTGCCCCATGATCGCCACCGGGTCCTGCCGCCAGATGAAGTAGGTAAACAGCGTCACCCCGCCGAACAGGCTGAACCACCAGAAACTCTCCGTCACCACGCTCCGCCGGTGTTTCTCGCTCGTCAGCCACTGCAGCACCATCCGCCCCGAGAACGCCAGTTGTCCGACAAGCCCGATCCCGATCCACGCCAGGCTCGTATACGACGTGATGTGCAGCAGGGTAAACACCCAGTTCCGCCGCGAGTTCAGCAGGTCGTTGATCTTCGCCTTCCCGAGCAGCCCCTCCGCCTCCGCCACGCTCATCGCCCGGGGGTCGCTCGGCCCATCCTTGATCCACAACCGCACGGTCGGCTCCCCCGTCACCGGCACCCGCGCCTCGAGCACCCCGCGCGTCTCCCCCACCTGCACCTGCTGCGTCAGCGAGCCCGCCGGAATCGGAAACTGCGGCTTCGACCCCGGCCCGAACGCGATCCACAACCCCAGCCCCAGCACCAGGACCATCAGCGCCGCCGGTTCCCACTTCAATCGCTTCGTTGGCTGCATCGTGCTGCTTATCGGCTCACGCCCGCCGCCCCGGACATCGCCTCCGCCCGCCGAACCCTCACGGCCGCGACGGCATCCCCCGGCGCGGCCTCAGGAGGGCCCTTCACACCGCTCCCCACCTCCTCATGCTCCGTCGCCCTTCGCCGCGACCGCATGTACCGCACCGCGAACAGATCGATCAACCCCGGAATCGCCCGCTGCACGATCCCCATCCCATACTTCGTCTCCCCCGCCACCCGCGCCCGGTGGTTCACCCGCATCTCCACCACCGTGTACCCCATGTGCCGCGCCGTCACCGGAATGAACCGGTGCATCCCGCGAAACTGCAAGGGCAGCTGCACCGCGATCTCCCGCTTCATCACCCGCAGCGAACACCCCGTGTCCCGGATCGTGTCCCCAAGCAGCCACCGCCGGAACGCCCGCCCCACCACCGATCCGACCCGGCGCACTACGTTGTCCCGCCGCGCGTGCGAGCGATCCCCCTGCACCATGTCCGCGCCGTTCTCTCGCATCAACTTCACCATCGCGGTGATGTCCGCCGGATCGTTCTGCAAGTCCGCATCCAGCGTCGCTACGAGCCGTCCGCGACCTTCCGCAAATCCCGCGAAGAACGCGGCCGACTGCCCCGCCCCCTTCCCCTTCGGCGTGCGAGTCATCGCGATGCACCGCAGCCACGGCCGCGCCCCTCCGGCCATCAACTCCATCAGCCTCGCCCGAGTCGCGTCCGTGGACCCATCGTCCACCACGATCATCTCGAAGGGCACCCCCAACGGCTCCACCGCTGCGCGAACCTGCTCCACCAGCGCACCCACATTGTCCTGCTCGTTGTGCGCAGGCGCGATCACGGACAACTCGATCTGCTGTCCCGCAGCCGCCAGAGAAGATGCCGATCCCGGTGCCGCCATGCGAGGAACGCGATGGTAGGTGCTTTGGGCGCCAAACACCCGCCGCGCAGCGCTTCTCGCCGCAGCCTTGACCCCACGCTCGAAACCCCGCGTTTCCCCACTACAATCCCCCATGCACACGCACGGAGTCAAAGTCAACGCCGGTTCGGCCACCAACACCATCAAGTACATCTGCGAGGACCCCCAGGCCGTCACCGGGACCGACCAGAAAGAACACATCATCAACGGCGAGGTCGGCCACAACCTCCTCGAGTTCGCCCTCGGCGCCGACATCAACATCGAGCACGCCTGCGGCGGCGTCTGCGCCTGCTCGACCTGCCACGTCTACATCGAGGAGGGCATGGACCTCCTCTCCGAGTCCACCGAGGCCGAGGAAGACCGCGTCGAGGAGGCCCCCGGCATCCGCCGGAACTCCCGCCTCGCCTGCCAGTGCGAGATCAAGAAGTGCGGCAAGATCACCGTCCGAGTCCCCGCCTGGAACCGCAACGCCGTCAAAGAAATCCCGCACTAAGAATCCCAACACGGAGACCACGGAGAGCCACGGAGCATGTACCTTGGCTCGAACCCAGCACCTGCTCCGTGGCCCTCTGTGGCCCTCCGTGTTTCAACTTCTTCGCGGAGTCCCCCATGCCCGGCAAGACCTTCGGCTGGCTCGACGTGGACCGCATCGCCGAGGAACTCGCCGACGCCCACCCCGGCCTCAACCCCCTCACCGTCAAGTTCATCGACCTCCGCCGCATGGTCGAGGCCCTGCCCGACTTCCATGGCGACCCCGCCCACCCCGTCAACGAGCGCATCCTCGAGGCCATCCAGATGTCCTGGAACGGCGAAAAGCTCGACCGCGACGACGACTGAACCGCCTTGGTCCTGATTTGCCATTTGCTATTTGCGATTTGCACTTTCGCTAGTGCCCCTTGAGCACCACCAGCACCAGCACGTCGTACACCGCGTGCGTCGCCACCACGATCCCGAACCCCCGCATCGTGTACACCGTCCCGAAGTACACCCCCGCCATCACCTTGAACGCGAACTCCATCGCGCTCTGGTCGTGGTGGTACGCCGCGAACGCCAGCGCCACGATCACGATCGCCGTCCCCTGCCCCCACCGCTCCCTCATCCCGATCAGGTCCACCAGGATGAAGTGAAAGAGCGCGATCCCCACCAGCCGGAAGAGCATCTCCTCGTACAAACCCGCCCCCACGGCGATGGTCAGCAGTTTCATCGCCGACATGTGCGCGCCCCCATCCCCCCCGATTTCCGCCAGCACGCCCCCGCCCCCGACAAGCCCCGACGACCGCGCATGCACGAACGTCGCCGCCATCACCAGCAGCGTGATGGTAGCGTTGAAGGCGATGACGAGCAGCGTCTGGTCATCCATCGCCAGGATGTTGCCGAACAGCACGTGCAGCAGGTCGATATTGGTGCCCTTGACGGACACGATGGTCACGCCGAGTGCCAGCGACACCAGGTAGAAGGTCGC
>CALMPG010000043.1 GCA_937871915.1 uncultured Phycisphaerales bacterium | reverse complement strand
GGGGGGGGGGGGGGGGGGGGGGGGGGGGATGGGAAGAAACCTCGTCGCCCTGCAAAGCCCCCTGCGACTCCTCCTGGTCGCCACCGATCTCCCCTCCGCCGACGCCACCATCGTCGTCAACGCCGACGCCGATCTCGCCGCCCTCATCACCTTCTTCTCCACCGGCGCCGGCTCCCCCACGACCACCGGCGGCGTCTACGCCTTCGGCCAGCACTTCAACGGCGAGCTCGCCTTCGCCGGCGACGCCTCCGCCCTTACCATCGGGCTCGCCGACGGAACCTTCCCCGCCGACGCCGCCCGCATCACCACCGCCTCCGCCGGCGGCGCCAACGTCTACAGCGCCTTCGGCGCGGCCTCCTTCACCCTCCGCCCACGCACCGACGCCACCGCCCCCGGCCTCCGCCTCGACCCCGGCTTCGCCCCCACCGGCTACGCCCTCGGAGACAGCATCGCCTCCGTCTCCCCCGGCGCGGGCGCGAGCGGCCGCCTCGGCCCCTTCACCTTCACCAGCGTCACCCCCGCCCTCACCGGCTTCATCATCTCCGGCAACTCCGCCACCGTCGTCGCCGGCCTCACCGCCCAGAGCCTCAGCCTCGCCTTCCCCGGCTCCGGCACCGCCAACCCCGGCGGCGCGACCGTCACCGCCGAGACCGTTACCGCCGCCCTCGGCGTCTCCCTGCAACTCAGCGGCTCGTCCATCGTCCACGCCTCCGGAAACGGCCGCCTCTCCATCTCCGCCGCAACCCTCGACGCCGAGATCCCCGGCGTCGTCACCGCCCACGCCCAAACCATCGTCCTCGGCTACGACCCCGACGCCGGACGCGAGCAGGAACTCCTCTCCATCGAGTCCATGACCGTCGAGATGCCCAAGCTCGGCCTCACCGGATCCGTCGCCGCCTCCCCCGCCAACCCCGGCCTGGTCATCCGCGGCGACGGCTTCCAGTTCGGCACCTTCTCCATCGGCCCCGCCAACGCCACCGACTTCCTCCAGGTCGCCTCCTCCCCCCTCTGGATCCGCAACTGGCGGTTCTCCCTCACCGACTTCGGCATGACCTTCCCCCTCGCGGGCGCCCCGATCGTCTCCACGCCCCTCGGCATCGCCTTCTCCGTCGATGCCTTCGAGGTCCGCGGCCTCGCCTCGGGCACCACCGCCTCCGGCGAGAACATCGTCGCCTCCGTCATCGTCGGTGCCAACGGCCCCACCGGCTACGCCCTCACCGCCGGCGCGCTCAACCTCGACGTCCCCGGCGTCCTCGCCGCCTCCGCCACCGGCGTCGGCCTCACCTACACCCCCGGCCAGGACCGCTCCGATCCGCTCTTCTTCGCCGAGACCATGTCCATCGACGTGCCCCGCCTGCACCTGCGCGGCTCGGTCACGCCCTCGGCCGGCAACCCCGGCCTCACCATCCGCGGCGACGGCTTCCTCTTCGGCAACCTCACCGTCACCCTCGACACCAGCACCTTCGGCTCCTCCGACCCCGACGGCTACCTCGTCCTCGGCTCCGCCCTGCGCATCAAGAACCCCAGCGTCACCCTCACCGGCTTCGGCCTCACCGTCCCCGCCGCCGGGCTCCCCGTCTGGACGCTCACCAGCGTCACCATGGCCGCCGACGGCATCAAGATCGGAACCCCCGCCAGCCCCTTCCGCGCCGAGGGCGCCGGCCTGAGCGCCACCGTCGCCCTCAACGGCGGCAACCCCGAGTTCTCCTTCGCCGCCGAATCCGTCTCCATCAACCTCCCCCACATCCTCGTCTTCGGCACTTCGATCGCCTTCGACCCGCAGGGAGCCTCCGGCTATCTCCTGCGCGTGGACGGCACCGTCGGCGCGACGGTCATGCTCCCGGGGGCCACCATCACCGGCGAGATCGGCCACTTCCAGATCAACGCCG
This sequence comes from uncultured Phycisphaerales bacterium, assembly GCA_937871915.1. Taxonomy (GTDB): domain Bacteria; phylum Planctomycetota; class Phycisphaerae; order Phycisphaerales; family UBA1924; genus UBA4658. Next base: position 29,308 of record CALMPG010000043.1, on the reverse strand, counting down.
CCGGCGAGTTCGAGGCCCTCTCCGGCTTCAGCGTCGCCATCGCCATCGGCGACGTCGGCGGCCTGGGCAACGTCCTCGGCGGCGTCAAGTTCCCCGGCTTCCTCATCCCCTCCGCCGGCACATTCACCGCCGACGTGACGGTCACCTGGCCGAACTTCTCCGCCCACCCCGAACGCTTCATGGTGGACCTCACCGCCGCGTTCGGCGTCTCCTTCGGCCCGAACCTCACCATCTCCGCCGACGTCCAGCACCTCATCATCGACACCGCCAAGCTCTTCGAGTCCCCCGCCAGGAACCCCTTCGTCGGCTGGACCTCCTTCGGCGGCACCGTCAACGGCAACGTCGCCGGCGCCGCGATCACCGCCAATCTGGTCGTCGGCATCGTCCGCTTCGATCTTTCCGGCGCGCCCTACCCCACATCCACCGTCGTCACCGACCCGGACCAGATCTCCGACTCCATCCTCTACTTCGGCGTCCAGGCCGGCATCATGCTCATGGACCAGGGCGCCGAGCTCTACTTCGGCGTCTCCGAGCGCGGCTTCCTCCAGGCCTACGTCCGCGCCGACGCCGATATCCCCCTGGGCAACACCTCCCTCGTCCTCACCGGCTTCCGCGGCGGCGTCACCTTCAACGCCACCCAGCTCCCCGATATCTCCGACCCGGTGGACCTGCGCGCCCCCATCTTCCAGCCCCCCGGCCGCCTCTCCTTCGACCAGTGGAAGGACTCCCTCCGCCAGCTCGTCATCAACCAGAAGGCCGGCCACGGCGCCGTCTTCTTCGAGGCCGACGGCACGGGCCAGACCTGGGCCGCCATGCTCGACGCGCAGCCCGACCCCGGCCTCTACCTCCCCGCCGGCCTCCGCACCGCATTCCTTCAGGCCGGAATCGCCATCACCCGCACCCCCGGCGCGGCCACCCTCACCGCCCTCTCCGCCGGCTCCCTCTGGCTCCTCCGCGACACCACCGGCGAATACCTCATCGAAAAGTCCGGCGACTCCTTCTCCGTCTCCGGCATCAACTTCTCCCTCGACGGCGCGTTCATCCCCGCGTTCCCCTCGACCCCCGGCGGCTCGACCACCGCCGACACCATCTCCTACACCGACCCCGACGGCGCCCACACGCTCGTGCAGGCCTTCGCCGCCATGCGCATCCCCCTCTCCCCCTCCGCCACGCTCACCAAGGCCGCCTCCGGCGATGAGTGGGAGATCGACGACAACGGCATCAACTACCGGATCTCCCTCAAGGGCGCCGACGCACCCGTCCTCTCCGTCATGGGCGGCGAGTCCCCCCTCGGCTCCGGCGGCGCGGGCGTCTTCCGCATCGACGCCGGATTCACCCTCACCTCCACCGGCGGCGACCAGGCCTGGCGCATCGACGCCGACGCCATCGTCACCATCGGCGCCACGATCACCGACACCCGCATCGTCCTCCTGGGCGCCCTCGAGGTCGGCCCCGAGTCCGCCCCGACGATGCGGGTCGATGCCAAGCTCTACCTCACCCTCGCCCACGCCCTCGACACGCCCACCGCCCGCGTGGACATGTTCCTCCTCGTGGACTTCATCCGCCCCCCCTCCGCCGCGGAAATGGCCGCCATGGGCGGCCCCTCCATCCCCTACCTCTCCCTCTACGGCCACGTCATCCTCTCCCTCCCCACCGGCCCCGGCGGCTCCCTGGGCATCCGCCTCGAGGGCTCCTCCACCGAGGGCCTCGCCGTCTTCGACACCGCCGGCCTCACCGGCGGAGCCTTCGCCGACCAGAAGTTCCGCCTCGGCGGCCTCGGCGCCCAGCAGGCCTACCTCGAGATCACCCTCGCCGACAGCAGGCTCGAGTTCTCCTACTACGTCAACCTCGGCGCCGAGGGAATCATCACCGCCGCCAGCCTCGGCCAGTCCGCCGGACACCTCGTCGTCGAGTTCGCAAACGTCGATCTCGACGGCGACTCCATCGGCGACGCCGTCCTCCCCGTCAACCTCTACGGCGCGGCCAAGCTCTCCGTCACCTCCCACGACATCTCCGCCCTCCAGACCGCCGGCATCTCCGGCGACCTCCTGGCCACCCTCAAAGTCAACACCTCCGGCTCCGACAAGAGCGTCACCCTCGACCGCACCTTCGACAACTCCCCGGGCACGACCGAGATCGTCATGCTCAAGGCGACCTCCCTGGCCCTCTTCGCCGGCGCAACCCTCACCTTCGAGCCCAGGGTCAACGGCGCCGTCATCGCCAGCAAGACCATCGTCGGCGTCTTCTCCCTCGAGGTCACCCCCACCGACCTCAACCTCCTCATCCTCGGCACCGTCCCCATCGAGCTCCCCGTCGGCCCCCTCGCCGTGCCCCTCCAGGGCGAGATCCTCGGCGTCCTGGTCCTCAAGCGCAACGACAACGGCAGCCCGCTCAACCCCTTCGACGACTCCTTCACCTTCGGCGCACGCCTCGAGATCGGCATCGAGTCCCGCACCGGCGAGTTCATCCACTTCGACCTCGAACTCCGCATGTTCATGAACTCCACGGGCACGAACCTCGCCGTCTCGCTCCCGGAGGACTTCTTCTCCCGCTTCGGCCCCCCGACCGGCCCCCAGCAGTCGCTCCTCGACCGCCTCACCTTCAACCCCTCCACCCACACCTTCGACGCCGTCATCCCCCAGGGCCCCCCCTCCCTGACCTTCAACCCCGCCACATACAACCCCGGCAACCCCGGCGACCAGATCGACTTCACCGGCCCCTACATCGCCATCATCGGCATCGGCGACTTCACCCTCGGCAACGAGGCCGACTTCGGCCTCGCCCTCGCCATGCACGGCAACGTCCGCCTCCTCTTCGGCTACGACAACCCCGCCCACGCCGCCACCTTCTTCCTCGGCGTCAACGCCAACCTCTCCCTCGCCCCCCTCGGCGCCCTCACCGCCAACGGCAGCATCACCATCATCGCCGGCGTCGGACCCGGCGGCGCCCCCCTCTTCAGCACCTGGGGCGGATTCCAGCTCGCCGGATCCGTCACCATCGGCCAGCTCTCCCTCAGCGCGGCCATCAGCATCGACATCAACACCTCCGACACCCCCCGGCAGGTGCCCCACTACTTCAACCCCGCCACCTACGAGCCCCAGGCCTCGCCCACCCTCGCCGACATGCCCCCCGGCATGCGACTCTTCGCGGGCGGCAAGCTCCGCTGGAACGGCGCCGACATCGTCCGCGGCCAGTTCACCTTCGCCACAACGCCCTCGGGCTTCTCCATGGCCGTCGCCGCCGAGCTCGCCCTCGACCCGATCGCCGGCATCGCCGTCGTCGGCGCCCTCGACCTCTACACCTCCGGCGACGCCGTCGGGTTCCTCTCCATCACCGCCGACATCGACCTCCTCGGCGGCTTCACCTTCACCGGCCACTCCTTCGTCCAGTTCAACACCAAGGACTCGCCCGAGACGCTCCACCTCCCCTACGCCACCGGCGCCTCCGCCACCACCGACATCCTCGTCCCCGCCAACACCCTCGAGATCTACGTCGACGGCCGCCTCGGGCTCTTCGGCGGCCTGCTCAGCCTCGACGGCACCTTCCACTTCCTCAACAACCCCGCCGAGCTCTCCATCTCCGTGGACGCCGCGCTCTCCCTCGGCTCCTTCTTCGACGACGGCCCCGGCCTCCTCTCCATCGGCGTCAACGGCTCGGCCAAGCTCTTCAAGACCACCGGCGTCCTCCTCGTGGACATCGGCATCAACGACCTGCACCTGGGCATCCCCCACCTGGTCACGCTCGATCTCACGAGCATGTTCTTCCAGCTCAACACCAGCTCGACCACATCCCTCACCAGCGCCCAGGGCCACCTCATCGCCCCCGGGATGAAGCTCGCCGGCTCCCTCGGCCTCTCCGTCGTCGGCATCTCGCTGGGGTCCGTCAACACCTTCATCGCCTACGAGCCCACCGCCCCCTTCCACCAGGCCAACGGCGACTGGCACCTCCACGCCGACTTCCACGCCGGCGTCCTCGGCATCGCCGGCGTCAACGGCGTCGCCGACTTCTACTCCCGCGGCGCGTTCTACGTCCACATCGACGGCGGCGTCAGCTTCGGCGACGAGTGGTTCGGCGCCGGCTTCAGCGCCGCCGTCACCATCAGCTTCCTCGCCCAGAACAGCGCCGACCAGAACGTGCTCGACAGCTCCGACCTCATGCTCTCGGGCTCCTTCAGCGGCGAGGCCCACGCCGGCATCGTCGTCTGGGGCTACTTCATCGGCGTCAGCCTCGGGGCCAGCGGAACCTTCAACTACAACGGCGCCACCAAAGAACTCTCCGTCACCGTCTGCGCCGACTTCGGCGATCTCATCGGCTCCATCTGCGGTACCTTCAGCCTCGGCAGCCTCGACTTCCAGTCCCCGCCGCCCCCGCCGCGCCTCGCCGGCCCCGGCATCGACGCCCCCTGGAACCCCTCCGTCGGCGGCGTCCTCTACCTCAACGTCGGCGCCAAGACCGCCTTCCGCGACATCAGCGAGACCGTCGCCGGCGAGCGCTACTCCGTCGAGGCCCTCGGCGCCGGCTCCGCCGCCGGACAGAGAATCCGCGTCACCGGCTTCGGCCTCGTCCAGGACTACGACAACGTCACCGGCATCGTCGCCGACTTCGCCGGCGACGCCGACTACTTCTTCGCCGGACGCGCCTGGGCCGCCGGCGACGCCGACCTCGTCGCCATCACCGTCCCCATCACCGTCACCGGCGGCGACAACAACGACACCATCGTCGTCCGCTCCCGCGGCGTGCTGAACATCCACGGCAACAACGGCAACGACTTCATCGACGCCTCCGGCGCCGGCGGATCGATCTACGGCGACTCGGGCGACGACGCCATCGCCTGGCGCTCCGGCTCCGAGGCCGCCGTCACCCTCGACGGCGGCTCCGCCTCCGAGGTCAACGCCGTCCAGGTCTTCCTCACCACCGGCGCCGATCGCGTCAGAGTGGACCGACCCGCCACCGGATTCCTCGTCGAGCGCGTCAACGCCCAGGACGCCCCCCTCGCCACCATCGCCGCCTCCAACTTCATGATCCTCACGCTCTCCGGCGACCGCGGGGCCGACGACATCCGCCTGGCCCACCTCGTCGGGACCGGCCTGCTCAAGGTCATCGTCGATCTCAGCCAGTACGACACCGGCGCCACCACCTCCTCCACCGTGGGCGGCGTCACCACCACCCGGCGCGTCTTCGCCAGCGACCACGACGCCGACACCCTCACCATCGAGGGCTCCTCCTCCGCCGACGCCATGTCCCTGGCCACCGGCCCCGACACCGACGACCTCGACGGCGACAACAACACCACCGAACGCATGCTCGCCGTCAACCTCCCCGACGACGCCACCGCCGTCTTCCGCTACAAGGTCTACAACTCCATCCGCGCCGACGGCGACGCGGTCGCCATCAACGCCGGGGCCGGCGCCGACTCCATCGACGCCTCCGCCGTGTCCGACGACCTCGCCGCGCTCACGCTCGGCGGCGGGGCCGGCTCCGACACCATCACCGGCTCCCCCTTCGCCGACACCATCAGCGGCGGCCCCGGCAACAACCTCCTCTACGGCGGCCCCGGCAACGACGCCATCGATGCCGGCAACGGCGACAACTACATCGAGGGCGGCCCGGGCCTCGACACCATCACCACCGGCTCCGGCAACGACACCATCGACGGCGGCGCCGGCAACGACACCATCGACTCCGGCCTCGGCGACGACACCGTCACCGGCGGCCTCGGCACCGACACCTACATCGACGCGGGCGGCCGCGACACCCTCGTCGAGACCCGCTCCGGCGCCTTCCGCGACCTCACCATCACCGACGACACCCTCATCGTCGGCACCGCCCTCCCCGGCGGCCCCATCGACTTCTCCGACCGATACTCCATCGCCGACGAGGTCGAGAACCTCGCCGGCATCTTCGAGGTCGCCGTCATCACCGGCTCCTCCGCCGCCAACCGCTTCGCCGTCGGCGACGTGGACGGCTCGGTCCTCATCGGCGGCGTCCCCCGCGCCGTCTCCCGGCACTGGAGCGGCGTCATCACCCTCGACGGCCTCGACGGCTCCGACCTCTACCTCGTCACCGTCTTCGGCGACCGCGGCGCGGTCGTCAACGTCCTCGACACCGGCTCCGCCGCCTCCGGCATCGACCGCCTCATCGTCTTCGGCGCCGACAGCGCCGCCGACCCCGACACCTTCCTCATCCGCGCCACCTTCATCGCCTCCGTCAAGGACGCCGACGCCGACCTCGTCTCCGACACCCTCGACCGCATCAACTTCAACGCCGCCCTCGAGCCCAGCACGCCCACCGCGAACGACGCCGTCGTCATCAACGGCCTCGCCGGCGACGACCGCTTCATCAGCGACGACACCTCCGTCCCCACGACCCTCAGCGGCGGCGAGGGCAGGGACTACTTCCAGTTCGGCCAGCTCTTCGGCGCCCTCCGCTCCCCGCCCTTCGTCGCCGCGGGCGACGCCTTCGCCACCACCGCCGTCGATCTCACCCCCGCCGGCTCCTCCACCCACATCACCGGCCACCTCAGCAACGGCGCCTCCTTCGGCACCACCGCCAATGGCGGCAACGGCGAGGACACCTTCTTCGTCAACCGCACCATGGCCCTCCTCTTCCTCAAGGGCGACGACGGCAACGACGCCTTCACCATCCGCGCCTTCGCCCTCGACGGCACCACCAACTTCGACCAGTCCACCACCAACGTGAGCGGCGGCACGGGCGACGACTCCATCGAGTACGCCGCCGACGCCCCCATCGATATCGACGGCGGCGAGGGCATCGACGCCATCCGCATCCTCGGCACCCAGTTCGGCGACCGCTTCCGCATCGCCGCCTCCGGCATCACCCTCCTCTCCGCCTCCGGCCCAACCCCCCTCGTGGTCACCTTCGTCGGCGTCGAGAGCCTCGAGCTCCACGCCGGCGACGGCGCCGACTCGGTCTACATCGTCGGCACCTCCCCCCTCGTCCGCACCCTCGTCTTCGGCGGCGGCGGCGGCGACCGCTTCTACTTCGGCCTCGATCCCCTCGACCCGGCCGCGCCGCGCACGCTCACCGGCATCGCCGGCCCCGTCCTCATCGACGGTGGCCCCGGCGATCCCACCATCTTCGGGCTCTCCACGCCCGTCATGCTCCCCACCGAGACCAACATCGCCCTCCCCCCCGGCGCGGGCTCCATGTCCGACCACGAGCTCCCCGGCGACATCGACATCATCGACATCGACGCCTCCGACGAGACCCGCGACCTCTCCGGCGCCATGGGCCCGCGCGTCTGGCCCCTCGGCTCCACCACCACCCTCAACGTCATCACGCTCTCCGGCCTCGCCCTCGGCGCCGACCTCGTCCAGGACTCCCAGACCGTCCCCGGCGGCATCAGCCTCCGCAACCTCGAGGTCGCCGACGCCCGCCTCGGCTCCGGCAACGAGACCATCGCCGTCTCCGCCGTCCTCCCCATGGCCATCACCCTCCTGGCCGGCAACGGCGGCGGCGACACCTTCAACGTCTCCGCCCCCGACGCCCCCGGCGCCATGCTCGTCCTCTACGGCGACTCCCGCCCCGGCCAGGCCCTCCCCGGCTCACCCGGCAACGACCGCATCGACGCCCGCTCCTCCACCCTCGCGGCCACCATCGACGCCGGCCCCGGCAACGACGTTGTCCTCGCCGGCTCCGGCGCCGACCGCATCGCCGGCGGCTCCGGCGACGACGTGATCGCCGGCGGCCCCGGCAACAACCTCATCATCGGCGACTCCCGCTTCATCGTCGATCGCCTCACCCGCACCACCACCATCATCACCTCCGGCCTCTCCGACAGCGACCTGCCCGGCAACGACACCATCAATCCGGGCGGCGGTGAGGGCGGGGGGGGTGGGGGGGGTCGGGGGGGTGGGTTCAACATCGTCTTCGGCGACCACGGCCTCGTGGCCCAGGACTTCAACCCCGCCGGAACCTTCGCCCAGTTCGGGTTCTTCACCTCCGCCCTCACCGTCCGTCCCACCATCGGCGGCGCCGACACCATCTCCGCCCGGGCCTCCGCCCATCCCCAGTTCGCCGGCCTCCCCTCCCTGTCGCGCGCCAACGACCTCATCTTCGGCGGCGCGGGCGCCGACACCATCGACTCCGGCGACGGCAACGACTGGATCATCGGCGACCACGCCTCCGTCGCCATCGCCCCCCCCATCGACCCCATCGTCCCCGACCTCTCCCCGCCCCCGATCCGGCCCATCCCGCCGACGTCCCGACTCGTCGGCCCCATGCTCCCCGTGCGCCTCATCCGCGCCCTCGCCGAAGAGCCCATCCTCGGCGTCCCCAGCCTCACCATCAACTCCACCGACGCCCTCGACGGCGCCGGCGACACCATCGACTCCGGCGCGGGCGACGACGTCATCATCGGCGGCGTCGGCTCCGACGCCATCGACGCCGGCTCCGGCGACGACGTCGTCCTCGGCGACCACGGCCGCTACGACCCCGCGGCGCCCATCGCCGGACGCTTCGTCTCCACCTTCTCCACCCTCTCCGCCGCCGGCGGCGACGACCACATCCTCGCCGGTCCCGGCAACGACATCGCCATGGGCCAGCAGGGCGCCGACGCCATCTTCGGCCAGGAAGGCGACGACGACCTCATCGGCGGCCACAACGTCCCCGGCGGCCTCGACGCGCCCGACTCCCTCGACGGCGGCGCAGGCAACGACGCCATCCTCGGCGACAACGGCGCCATCGTCCGCACCCCCGGCGCGCTCTCCCCACGCATGGTCACCCCCTCCGGCGCCCTCCTCCCCGGCCTGACCACCCCCTCCGCCTACGACGCCAACCTCGACCCCGCCGTCTCCCCCGGCGCGCCAAACCCCGCCGGCTCCGCCACGGTCCGCACCATCTCCATCCTCGACGCCTCGCCCGCCACCTCCCCCTCCCTCTTCGGAAACGACCTCATCGCCGGCGGCGCGGGCGACGACCTCATCCTCGCCGGCAACGGCAACGACGCCGTGCGCGGCGACGGCCGCGTCATCGACGGCCCCACCCCGACCCTCGTCGCCTCCATCGACTCTTCCACCGACGGCGACGACTACATCGAGGGCAACGCCGGAAACGACACCATCCACGGCGACCTCGGCCAGGACGATCTCGTCGGCGGAGGCTCCTCCCTCTTCGGCCTCGCCCCCGCCCAGCGCGCCGACGGCTCCGACACCATCTTCGGCGGCGACGGCACCCAGACCCTCCCCGGCAGCCTCGGCGACACCTCCCCCACCGGCGCGGCCCGCGACGCCGACGTCATCGCCGGCGACAACGCCGACATCCTCCGCCTCGTCGCCGCCGACGGCTCGCCCCTCTGGTACAACTACGACGCCGGCGCCGCCCAGCGCATCGCCCCGCGCGTCGTCCGCCTCCTCGACTACACCCCCGACGGCCTCCCCACCGGCGACGCCGGCGCGCCCGACGCCATCCACGGCGAATCCGGCGACGACGTTATCTACGGCATGGCCGGCAACGACACCCTCTACGGCGACGGCCAGAACGACGACCTCATCGGCGGCTCCGGCGACGACTGGATCTACGGCGGAACCGGCAACGACGGCGTCCTCGGCGACGACGGCCGCATCCTCACCGCCCGCGCCGGCGTCGCCGAGCCCCTCCTCGGCCTCGCCGCCTCCACCCAGCAACTCGCCACCACCCCCGACGCCCTCTTCGCCCAGACCGTCCTCGCCACCGGCACCATCACCAAGCACGCCCGCCTCCAGGCCCCCTCCGCCGGCGGCGCCGACGCCATCTACGGCGGACTCGGCGACGACTTCCTCCACGGCGGCGGCGGCATGGACGCCATCAGCGGCGCCGAGGCCCTCGCCGATTTCGCCGCGCCCCCCGCCGTCCGCCCCACCCTCTCCTTCAACATCGGCCTCCGCCGCTTCACCGCCTTCAACCCCGGCTTCGCGGCCCAGCGCATCCTCGGCTTCTTCCTCAACTTCGACGCCGGCACCCTCTCCCAGCCCATCAACGACGGCGCCGACATCATCTTCGGCGGCGACGACCACGACTGGCTCGTCGGCGGCACCGGCAGCGACCGCCTCTACGGCGGCATGGGCGACGACGTCCTCTGCGGCGACGACAATCTCGACACCGTCAACGGCCTCAACTCCATCGCCGACGTCGGCCCCTCCGCCTCCCCGGACATCCTCTTCGGCGGCGCGGGCCTCGACCGCCTCATCGGCAACGCCGCGCACGACCGCCTCATCGATTGGAACGGCGAGTTCAACCAGTACATCCTCCCCTTCGCCCCGGCCTACCCCACCGTGACGAAGAGCTACACCACCTCCCTCGTCCTCGCCCTGCAGACCCTCGGCCACGGCAGCGGCGCCGACCCGCGCCTCGTCGAGCCCGGCGGCGAGCTCGGCATCGTCCTCGGCACCGACGCCGGCTGGTTCGACCAGTACGGCCGCCAGTTGATCTGATCCCCACCCTGTTCGCTCCCCCATCTTCTCTGTCTTCCCCCCCTTCACTCCGCGCCCCCCACGCCCCACCGATCCGCCCAAATGTCCATCGCGAATCCGCCGGATTCTGCTACCGTGGTGATCGGCCGGGTTCGATTCGTTCGCAGGAGTTCGCCCGATGCGTTGTGCTCGTGACCGCTCGTTCCTCCTCGGCCTCCGCACCTGGGCCATCGCCCTGCTCACGCTCGCCGGCCCCGCGCTCGCCGGGGGCGGCGTCCCGTGCGACTGCACCTGGCTCAACGGCGCGCCCGACAATCCCGTCCCCGCCGATGTGCGCGCCATCATCTCCCACGAGGGCGGCCTCGTCCCCCTGGGCCTCAAGGCCGCCGACGATTTCTATCTCCAGCCCGGCGACATCCACAAGCTCATCTCCATCTCCGCCGAGGCCCTCACCAGCACCACCCCCGGCCTGGTCAAGGCCCGCCTCGAGCTCTACGCCGATTGCGACGGCCGCCCCGGCGCTCTCCTCCACACCTTCCGCACCGCCCAGATCGTCGAGTCCGGCCCCGTCGGCTTCGACAACCTCCGGCGCGTCTCCTTCACCTTCGTCATCGCCGACCAGTCCGGCCCCGGCCTCGACCCGCCCATCGCCCTCCGCGAGGGCGCATACTGGGTCAGCCTCATCGGCCTCTCCGACAACCTCTGCCCCACCGGCGGCCCCTGCGATCAGACCGCCTGGCTCCCCGTCGCCGCCGCCCAGGTCATGGGCCGCCCCCCCATGAAGATCTCCGGCGTCCCCACCGGCGTCTACAACCAATACTCCTACGCCGGCCAGATCTGGCAGCCCCTCGACGAATGCTGCTCCGGCTGCGCCGATCTCTCCTTCAAGGTCTGCACCGAGCCCTGCCGCATCCTCCACGATTCCGGCGGCCCCGACCTCACCCGATTCTCCAGGTCCCTCTCCGGCGGACCCGGCGTCGTCGAGGCCCGCACCGCCGACGACTTCCTCGTCCCCCCGTGCACCGACCGCCAGCTCTGCTACGTGCAGACCTACCTCGCCACCAACTGCAACCCCCCCCGCGCCCGCCTCGACATCTACGACGCCGATTGCAACCTCCCCGCCACCTTCAGCCCGCCCATCACCTTCGAGGCCTCCCGCCTCACCGACACCGGCCAGACCGTCACCATCGACGGCGCCCTCCTCCGGGTCTACAGCGTCGAGTTCTGGAACTTCAACGCCTTCGGCCCCGTCCCCCTCACCCTCCAGGCCCGCCTCAACTACTGGTTGAGCGTCTACGCCGTTTCCAGCGGTTCCATCGCCGAGCGCGGCTACATCCTCGGCGCCCTCAGGTGCGACCAGCCCCCCTGCCCCGGCACCCTCGTCATCCGCAACCCCGCCGCCGAGTCCGGCCTCGCCTTCGGCATCCTCGACCACACCTGGCGAACCGCCGCCCCCATCGGCGGCTTCCCCTTCGATATCGGCTTCACCCTCGCCGTCAAGCCCCTCCCCCCGCCCGGCGTCATCAACGCCCTCCCCGCCTGCCCCGTGGACTTCAACAACTCCGGCAACGTCAACACCCAGGACGTCTTCGACTTCCTCAACGCCTGGTTCACCGGCTGCTGAACCCGCCAGATGGATCCACCATCGCGCACGGCCCCTGCCACCACCATCGGCGGTTCCTCCGCCGATGGTGGTGCGAGCGTCCAAGGGTCATCCGCGCCGAAAGAAGCCTCCGACATCGCCCGGCCGGGTGGCCCCGATCAACAACGACGTGCCACGGGTCGGCGGCGTGCCGGTTGGATCGTGTGCCGCGCGGAGGTCTCCGCACGTGTTGAACCGTCATGCACGAACCAAGCCCGCCGACCCGTGCCGAGTCCATCCCGCGACCCCTTCCCCTCCTCCTTACCGCCCCCCGGGTGTCCGGCACGGATCGCCGGGCCCGATTCGTTCCCAGTGATCCCGGCCAACGAGCAAGGGCCGAGTGATCAGTACCGCGCTCGTCATTCCGCCGATCCGTGGCACATCGCCGGTGATCATGGCCACCCGCCCTGGGGCGCGTGGTCCGCACACAGCGGCCCGAGTCCGACGCTGGCTCCACGCTAGCCGTGACCGACCTCTACTACGACGGCGTCCGCGTGGTGCAGGAGGTGGGCTGGGCCGGGGTGCCCGGAACGGTGCAGCTCGACGCGAGCGGCCAGCCCGACACCGCCAAGCCGCGCCTGCCGCGCCGCGCCAACGAGATCACCTACGCCTCGGGCGAGGGAAACGCCTCATCCGGCTGCGCGGCCCAGAACACGGTCTCGGGCTGGAACTGGTCGGACCGGAGGCTGGAAAAAGAGTACATCTGGGCCGCCGACGCCTCGGCATATGTCGATGAGTGCGTCGCCCAGATCGTCTACACCCACGCCCACGAGGCGGTGACGGGCAACCCGGCCGGTAACGACACGGCGCCGGTGACCCTCTACGTTCTGAGCGACCACAACGCAAACGTGATCGGCCTGACCGACGTGTACGGGCGAGTGGTGGCCCAATACGCCTACTCGCCCTACGGTGAACTGTTGGCGACGGAGTACTTCACTCCGGACATGACGTCTTTGGCAACCGAATCACGGGCCGCGGCCAGGCTCAACCGCCTTGGCCATCAGGGCCTGCGGATGGAACGGTTCGACCGGCCATGGGAGGGGGCGGTGGACTTCACCACGGTGGACACTACCAGCAGCGGCGGGACCGGGTCGTACCGGGCCCTGGCCAACAGCCGGAACCGGATGTATGACCCGGCGGAGGGGAGGTTCATTAGCGTTGACCCAAATGGGCTTTCGCTCCCCGTATCCTCGGCCCGTGTGTTTGGCGGGATGCCATTTCCCGTAGCTGCTATTCGACACAGTCTCGCAGACCATTTTGCAGATGGGATGAATGGTCATGTCGCGTTGGGTAGCAATCCTCAAAAGTTCGTCGACGCCGCAGGACTGGAGTTCACATTAGCGGGACTTTCTCAGAACATGGCGATGGGGGGGTTCATCGGGGGAATCTTGAACGGCATTCTGAAAGGAATGACACCGGGGCCCGGCGGGTTCTGGGATCGATTCTCTGACGGGTTTGTTAAGGGCGCCATCGCAGGCGCAGCGGGCGGCGGGGCTGCTTATGCCTTCGCTGCATCCGCGTCGGGGCTGTTTGCAAGTGCAATGTCGAGAGATTTGGCGGTAGGCATGTTCGGCGGTTCGGTCGGCGGTGTTACCAACTCACTGTTAGAGGGCAATCGCGATTGGCGATCAGTTACACGTGATGGGCTTTGGGGGGCTTTCACTGGTGGCGCATTGAGCGTCGGACTTGGATCGGCGGGCCGGTTGATTCGAGGACAAGATGACGTGGTTCTATTGCAGGTCAGCGGTCGTCCCGCGATTCCTTGGAAGTTTGGTGCCGACAAGTCTGGCACCAAATGGACAAACCAAATGACAAAGCGAGGGTGGACCCCGCAACAAATTGACGAGGCTACGCAGCTAGGTGCGGCCTATCGGGCAACAAATAATCTAAACCCGAGCAATTCCGCAACAAGGTACGTTCATCCGACTACCGGCCGGTCTGTTGTTGTGGATGACGTGACCTACGAAGTCTTTCACATTGGAGGCGACAATTTCAAATACAATTGATGGTGACATCGTGTTTGTCGAACTGTTGGATGAAGGCACGAGATGTGTGCGACCCGTTCGGGCAACTCGCATTGGTGGCGATGTATATCGCATCGATGAGGTTCAAGAAAAATATGATGAAGTAGATGAAAAGTGGGAATTCGTTCCAGGTGATGTGGTACGATGCCGCAGTGAAATGTGGTCGGGAGATTCCATCCTCGTTGCTCGCGAGTTGATTCGATCGCCCTAGCAGAGCAGTGTTCAAACATGCTATCCCGTTTGGCAAGCCCGTCCTCACGCCGCCCGCCGCCGGTAGTGCCGCACCCGCCCGCCCAGCCGCGACACGCAGGTGACTTCCAGGTGCCCCGGCGGCCGTGCCAGCACGACAGGGGCTTGTCCCGCCGGCGCCCTCAACTCAATCGCCGAGTGCGGCCGCTGCCGGTTGTAGTAGTCGACGTACTCGGCGGTGAGGGAGTCCAGATGCCCCGTCCCGAGCACGGTGAAATGGTCCATGCACTCGACCTGCAGGGTCTGCACCACCCGCTCGCAGTAGGCGTTGAGGTTGGGCGAGCGGTGCGGGAGCCGAATGGGCCTGATCCCCACTCCGCGCAGGGCCGTGTCGAACGGCGTCCCGAACTTGGCGTCTCCATCCCGCAGCAGGAGCCGGCAAGGGCGACCCGCGGTCACGGCCGCCTTGGCAAAGACCTCGGCCTGCTCGGCCACCCAGGCCGAATCCGGATTGATCGTGCTGGCCGACACATGCACCCGCCGGCTGGCGATGTGGATGAACACCAGCATGAACGCGTCCACCAGCCCCCGCCGAGTCCAGATGCGCTTGTGGGCAAAGTCGCAGGCCCAAAGCGTCTTGGCATGCCGCGTGAGGTAATGAACCCAGGAACTCTCTCCCCGGTCGGGCGCCCTTGGCAGGCTGCCCTCCCGCAGCACGTTCACGATGGTCCCGCGCGACACCTTCATCCCCAGCTTGAGCAGCTCGCCTTGGATCCGGGTGTAGCCCCAATCGGTCTCGCCCGCCAGCCGCAGGATCAGGGCCCGCACCTGACCCGCGGTCCGCGGCCGGCCGACCTTGGCCGCTGGGCGGCGCGGCCCAAGGCGCCGGAGCTGATGCACCTAGCGGTTGAACGTCCGCCGGGAGACAATCGAGAGCAGGTCGTTGAGGGCCTTGCCCAGCGGCCGGCCCAGCATGACCAGCCGGGCCTTCTCCGCGGCCGTGGTGGGAACGGATTGGGGGAGCTTGCGGCGGAGGATCTGGTTCTCCGCCTTGAGGAACTGCACCTGCCGGCGCAGATCGGCGTGGGAAGACCCGGCAAGCAAACCGAGCAGACGCTGGAATGGATTGAGCATGGCGGCATGGCCTCCATCGACCCCCTTCCCCCCCTCACACCCCTCACCCTTCTGTGCGGGCCAGGGCACAACGGGACAGCGTTCTTGAACACCGCCGACGAAGCGTGCGGCGCGGCCGCGCCGGCCGGTGTCGTGGCCGCGCCCAAGACGCGGCCATGCGGTCCGAATCGATCGCGCGGACCGACCCGTCGATGCCCGATCAGTGGCCGCGATCGGGACAGGGTCCCAGGTGCATTCTGACACCCGCAAACGGATGCAAACGGACTCAAACGGGTGTCAGTTGCTGAACCGCCGAGGTAGCGAGTTCCCGCGAAAAACCCAAGAAACACGGTAATTTCGTCGGAAGCGCAGCCGTCGCCGGCTCGCGTCCGAAGACCGATGCTCTATCCAATTGAGCTACGGGTGCAACACCCAAAGCCTATGCGCCGCCGGGTACCCCCACGCTCCGCGTGGGGTTCTTCCGGCTCCATCCTCCCATTCCCCCTTCAAGCCACACCGCCGTCCCACGGATCGGGTGCCCCGACGTCCGTCACCCTGACCCACCCGCCCACGGCCACTACCCTCCCCCGACGGCGTCTTTGAAAAGTCCATATTCCAGCTCGCCGACGCCCAGGGTTCGATTGTCTGCGTCGTCGCGGCCGCCGCGTGGAACTACACCGACGGAGGGGGCAGCGCCCGCTCGTCGACCGCCGGCCGCACGCTCGAGACGCTCGAGTACGACCCCTACGGACGCTCGCGGAATCTCTGCCCCGGGAGTTTCGCCCGCAACGGCGTGCTGGCCGTGCAGGACATCTTCGACTTCAACAACGCGTGGTTTGCGTCGAGCCCGGCGGGCGACCAGAACGACAGCGGCGCGCTCGAGACCCAGGACATCTTCGATTTCCTCAACGACTGGTTCGCCGGCGGACCCGCCATCGACGCCCTCAGCGCGGCCTGGATCGACAACCCCTACGGCTACTGCGGGTACTACGCGGAAAAGGAAACCCTGGGCATCAACGGAGCCCGCAATGGCTTCCTGTACCAGTGCCGCTACCGCGTGTACGACCCCATCAGCGGCCGCTGGCTCCAACGCGATCCGGCGGGGTTTGTGGATGGGATGAACTTGTACGAGTACTGCCGAAGCCGAGGGCTCTCCGGCAGCGATCCGCTGGGATTGACGTTCTGGGAAGGCGTCGTCGACGCACTGGTCGGTCTGGTGAAAGGCGCCGTTGACACTCCGGTATCGAATCCGTTCTATATTTATGTACAGGCTTATGAATACATCGAGGATCCCCAGGGCAAATTCAACAACGATGTCAACAAAGTCAAGGGCTTGGTGACGTTTACTTATGATACGGGACAACAGTTAGGACACTGGTTCGCTGGCTCGGACAACGAAGGGTTCGCGCTTACCGAAGACGAACAATGGACCGATGGCGGGAAGGGAGTTGTTGGACTGGTCGCAATAGTTGCCGCCGAAGGCACCGCGCGATATGTTCGTGCCTCCTCAAAAGTGAGGTCTACGGCGGCGAGTGTGGAAGGCGACGCGGCGATCGGAGGCGCAGCTGCCGGCAAACCCGCGAGTCTTCCGAAGGTGAGTGAAAAAGTGGGACAGAAGCAACTCCGGCATATGAAAGGAAGACCAGAATGGATCGAGCGCGGAGGTGGAAGCTACTTTGAGTCTGCGGCGGATGCACAGGCAGTGCTCGACGCATACCACTCTGGCAGTGCCAAAGTGATTGGAGTTACCAAACAGGGCCATATTCTTGTCGAATACGAGGCCGTCACTGGATTCAATAACAACGTAGCATCTGGGTTTATCAACCAACCGACTCATCGTTTTATGATCAAAGGAACAACCTCCCCAAGCGTCGTGCCGACTTCACCCACCGCGACATGTCCCCTCAAGTGAAAAGCGAATGAATAATAACGATTTGATCGTAAACATAGGCCAAGCGATGCTCGGTTCCGTCTCACCCAATTGGCGTGCTGTGGTTGTACATGTGGGGACAAACAACCAGGTGCAGTTGACCTTTGTGCTCGCGTCCGAGTCGGAGGAAGATCGTAAAGAGATCGACGATGTCGTGTTTGAATTGTCGGCAATGCAGCCGGAGAAAGCACTGTCCGTCGATGTCATAATTGAGTCGGCGCCTCTCAAGTCGATAATCGGGTTTGGACAGTTGATATTCGCACGGAAGGAATGACGGGCGTGCTGGGGCAATTGGCTGTGCGGGTCGCCCCCAACCCCAGTGTTCAAGAACGCTGTCCCGATTGGCAAGCCGATCCTCACGCCGCCCGCCGCCGGTAGTGCCGAAGCAGCCCATGCGGCCCGAATCGATCGCGCGGACCGACCCATCGATGCCGGATCAGTGGCCACGATCGGGACAGGGTCCCAGGTGCATTCTGACACCTGCAAACGGATGCAAACGGACTCAAACGGGTGTCAGTTGCTGAACCGCCGAGGCGGCGAGTTCCCGCAAAAAACCCAAGAAACCCGGTGATTTCAACGGAAACGCAGCCATCGCGGGCTCCCCTCCGAAGACCGATGCTCTATCCAATTGAGCTACGGGTGCAACACCCAAGCCTATGCGCCGCCGGATACCCCCACGCTCCGCGTGGGGTTCTTCCGGCTCCGCGCTGCGCCCCGCGCCGCAAGCCAGCGGGCCGCCCCGGCTTCCCGCCGCGGCCCACACATCCCCCCGATATCCGGGTCACGAGCACGGAGATGGGAATCCCCGACTTTCGGTCCGAAAACCGGATCACCCCGGGAACTCCCCGCGAACCAAGCATGGGCATTCGCCCCGTGCACTGGCCAGGCTCAAGGAGCAATCGGACATGAAACGCACTCTCGTCGCCGCGGCCGCGCTCTCGGTCTGCGCCGGTCTCGCCCGCGCCCAAACCGTCGAGTTCCGGATCGTGGAGCGCAAGGGGCAAACCACGGTCACGGGACCGCACGACGCCCGACTCGACTTCGCCGTGCAGGCCCGCTCCCTCGGCCCGCCCAACGTCGGCATCGCGAGCGTGGGCTTCAACATCCGCATCTTCGGCGAGCCCGAAACCGGCGGCATTCTCCAGCGCGGCCTCATCTGCCACCCAGACCACACCTACACCAGCGCGATCGGCGTGAGCAACACCATCGGCCAGGGGGGGCTCGCGAGCCAGTACTCGTACCTCGCCGGAATCAACGGCAGTTTCAACGGCTCCATCAATGCCTCCACAGGCACGTTCACCGACACCCCCGACCAGGACATCGGCCTGGTGACGGGCGACTCCGTCGGAAACGCATTCCTGACGGTTCCCGGAATCGACCTGGATCGCGACGGCAATCCGGATGGCTGGGGATCCGGGATCGGCGCGGTGCCGCCCGAAGTCGTGTACGCGAGCATCCCTCCCGCCGTCATGCAGGAGTACTTCGGCGGCGGAAGCAGCTGGTCTGATGTCTACCGGTTCCGATACACCGTGACCGATCTCGCGCCAAGAACGCTCGACGTGCGCCTCGAGCGTCCCGTGGGCTACGCGTTCTCATTCGCCCAGTTCAACGCCGCCGCGGCGTGGGGTGCGGGCCTTCGCCACCAGGCGACGGCGACCGCGAGCAACCTCCTGATCGGTATCGGCGGTCCCGTCGCGGGCTCGTGCTGCGACGCGGCCGGATCGTGCGCCATTGCTCTGCCGGCGGCCTGCCCCGGGAAGTTCCTGGGATCCGCCGTCTGTTCGCCCAACGCCTGCGCGGCGCCGATCGTCACCACCGGCCCGTGCTGCGATCCCTACACGCGCGTGTGTTCCATCACCCAGTGGAACGCCTGCACGGGACTCTTCGAGAGCGCCCAGTCCTGCGACACCACCTACTGCTTCTACTACAACCCCACCAGAGCCTGCTGCAGCCCCACCGGGCAATGCACCATCGTCACCGCGGGCTGTCCGACGCCCTTCGTCAACTCCTCCACCTGCACCCCCAACCCCTGCCCCATCCCCATCCCCTCCGGAGCCTGCTGCCGCCCCGCCACCGGCGATTGCGTTCCCACCCTCCCCGGCGCGTGCACCGGCCTCTTCCACAGCGGCGTCGCCTGCTTTCCAAGCCCCTGCACCAACGCGCCCGGCTCCTGCTGCGATCTCGCCACCGGGCAGTGCACCCTCGCGACCTTCACCGCCTGCCCCGGCTACTTCCTCGCCGCCGCGGCCTGCGCGCCCAACCCCTGCCCGCCCCCCCTCGCCGCCGGCGCCTGCTGCGAAGAGGGGCGCTGCACGCTCACCCTGCCCGCCGCCTGCGCCAGCGGCGTCTTCTCCGGCGCCGCCACCTGCGGCCCCTCCACCTGCCAGTCGGTCGCGGCCTGCTGCGACTGGACCACCGGCGCCTGCGTGGTCATCCTCTCCTCCGCCTGCGTCGGCCCGCCCTCCGGCGCGTCCTCGTGCACCTCCAATCCCTGCCCCGTGCCCGCCGCCGGCGTGCACCTGCGCATCGTCGAGCGCGCCGGACGCTCCCTCGTCACCGGCCCGGGCGACAACCAACTCGACCTCGCCGTGCAGGCCCGCGTCGTGAACGCCGCCCCCGCCGTCGGCGTCGCCGGCTTCGCCTTCGGTGTCCGCATCGTCGGCGAGCCCGAGTCCGCCGGAACCCTCGCCCGCGCCGTCATCAGCAGCGCCGACCACACCTACTCGAGTTCCTTCGCCGTCGGCAACACCGTCGGCCTCGCGGGCCTCGCCTCGCACTACGCCTACCTGGCCGGGGTGAACGCCACCTTCAACGGCCTCATCAACACCTCCGGCGGAACCTTCACCAACGGCCCCGACCAGGAGATCGGCCTCATCACCGGCCAGTCGGCCGGCGCCGCCTTCCTGAACACCCCCGGCATCGACGCCGACGCCGACGCCAACCCGGACACCTGGCCCGGCAGCGGCTCGGGCGCTCCCCCCCTCTCCAACACCCGCGCCCTCCTCGATCCCTCCATCGGCGCGGCCTACTTCGGGGCCGCGGGCCGCTGGGTGGACGTCTACCGCTTCCGATACACCCTCTCGTCCTTCGCGCCCCGCTCGCTCGTCTTCCGCCTCGGCCCCGCGACGACCAGCACGTTCTCCCAGGCCGCCTTCAACAACGGCCAATGGGCCCCCTGGACATCCCAGACGATCCTGCCCACAACCTCCGACCTGGTCATCGGCGTCATCGACGCCGTCCCCGGCGCCTGCTGCGATGCCTCCGGCGCGTGCTCGATCACCCCGCGTGCCCAGTGCGCCGGCTCGTTCCTCGGCGCCCCCGCCTGCACCCCCGACACCTGCTCGACGCCCGATCCCACCGGCGCCTGCTGCGACGCCTCCGGCGCGTGCTCCCTCGCCCTCTCCTCCCAGTGCCAGGGCGAGTTCATCGGCGCCCCATCCTGCTCCCCAAGCCCCTGCCCGCCCGGCGGTGCGCCCCTGCTCTGCTGCATCGGCGCCTGCTGCCGCGCCCAGGCCTGCGGCATCTCCACCGCCGCCAGTTGCGCGGCCGCCGGCGGCGGCGTCTTCCGCGGCGCCGGCATCCCCTGCGGCCCCGACGCCCTCGAGTGCTGCCCCGCCGACTTCAACAGCGTCGGCGGCGTCAACGTCCAGGACGTGATCGACTTCGTGGCCGCCTGGTTCGCCGGCGAGCCCCGCGCCGACTTCAACGGCGGCGGACTCTCCGTGCAGGACATCTTCGATTTCCTCAACGCCTGGCTCACCGGCTGCTGACCCAAACCGCGCCCCGTCCGACCGAAACAACGCCCGCCCGGCCGGGTGGCCCCGATCAACAACGACGTGCCACGGGTCGGCGGCGTGCCGGTTGGAGCGTGTGCCGCGCGGAGGTCTCCGCACGTGTTGGACCGTCATGCACGAACCAAGCCCGCCGACCCGTGCCGAGTCCATCCCGCGCCCCCATTCCCCTCCTCCCCCCCCGCCCCCCCGGGTGTCCGGCACGGATCGCCGGGCCCGATTCGTACCCGGTGATCCCGGCCAACGAGCAAGGGCCGAGTGATCCGTACCCCGCTCGTCATTCCAGCGATCCGGGGCACGTCGCCGGTGATCGCGGCCGCCCGCCGAGGATTTCGGGGCTGGGGCGAACTTGGCACCGATCCCAGGCTTCGAGGGATCGGTGCGCTGGTGGCGTGAGCCAAAGGCCGCACCGATTCCCAGAGCGGAATCGCCGCCACGAGATTGCAGGGATCGATGCCACCCGCCCGACCGGCCGCCGGGCGACTGGCGGCCGTGGGCCAGGTCGCCGGCGTTTGTGCAGGAGAGTGGGCGGGGCCTGATACGATGGAGCGTGCGTGGAGCCCGACACAACGCCCGACCTCACCCTCCCTCGGCCCGCGACCCCCGCGAGACCGCACTCCTTTTTTCAGAGCAACGCGGGAGTGGCACGGCGCGGTGTGCTCGAAGGTGGGGCCGCCCGACCACCCACGGCCCGCGGCCCCGGCGAGACGGGCACTCCCTTTTTCAGAGCAATCAGGGAGTGGCACGGCGGGGCACGCTCGAAGGCGCGGCCGCCCGCCGGAACGGCAACAGGCAACAACCGCCAACGACCCGAGACGAAAGGTGCCGCCGACCCGCGCCCGCGTTGCCGACCCTGAACAGGCCATGCCGGCGCCGATGCGCCCGCCCGACCAGCAGAAAAACCACGCCCCCGAACGCGTGATCGCCCCGGACCCCGGAACGAACCCATGGAAAGCACGCTCATTCCCATCGACTGGCTGCACTGGTCGTTGGCGGCCGCGCCGATCATCGTCCTGGCGTTCCTGCTCGTCGCGCTGCGCTGGACCGCCCAGCAGGCGGGCACGGCGTGCATATTCATCGCCGCCGCGGTGGCGCTGCTCGCCTTTCGCACGCCCGTCGATGCCCTGGCGGTGGCGGGCGCCAAGGGGGTGTGGGATTCCGCCCCCATCCTGCTGGTCGTCTGGACCGCGTTGCTGCTCTACCACGTCATGGACAAGGCCGGCGGCTACGAGGCGCTCCGCCGCGGCATCGTCGGCTTCAGCCGCAACGAGCTCTTCGTGGTCGTCGCCCTGGCCTGGGTGTTCACCTCGTTCCTGCAGGGCATCGACGGATTCGGGACCCCGATCGTGATCGTTGCGCCCCTGCTCGTCGCCGTCGGCATGCGCCCGGTGTACGCCGTGGCCATCCCGATCATCGCCCACATCTGGGCCAAGTTCTACGGCACCCTCGGCGTCGGCTGGCTGGCCACCCTGCAGGTGGTGGACCTGGACCCCGCCACGATCGCCGCCACGGCGTACCAGTCGGCGCTGCTGATGATCATCCAGGTGGTGCTCGGCGGCCTCGCCGTGGTGTGGATGTACGGCCGCTGGGCGGCGGTGCGCCACGCCTGGCCGCTGGTGCTGATCATCTCCGTGATCCAGGGGATCGGGCAGGTCGTCGTGGTGATGTTCGACCCGGTGCTGGCCGCGTTCGTTCCGGCGGCCGCCGCGATGCTGGCGCTGTATCCGCTCTCGCGCTGGCGCCGCTACGCCCAGCCGCTCGTCGGCGTCGATGTGCGCCCGGCCATGCGGTCCAGCCCGATGCCCGATGTCGCCGATTCCGGGGCCGCGCCGATGGGCGTGGCCCTGGCCTTCATGCCCTACGCCGTGCTGACGGTCATCGCCGTGGTCGCGGCGATGGTCACGCCGATCGCCACCATCCTGCGCTCGGTCACCGTCGGCCTGCCCTTCCCGCAAGTGTCCACCGGCTACGGCATCACCAACGCCGCCGTCGAACGCTACTCGGTCATGGAGCCGCTGATGAACCCGGGCGCCAGCCTCCTGCTCACCGCCGGCCTGGCCTGGCTGATCTTCAAGCGGCGCGGCTACTACAAGGCACGGCGCGCCGCCGGCCCGACCGGCGAGCCGGGCATCGCGGCCAGCCTCCTGGCCAGCGCGGTGCCCGCGTCGGTGCCGATCATCGCGTTCCTGGTGATGGCGCGGATCATGGACCACTCGGGCCAGACCGAGGCCCTCGCCTACGGCATCGCCGCGGTGGCGCCCGCCTACGTCTTCGCCTTCCTCTCCAACGGCATCGGCGTCGTCGGCGCCTTCGCCACCTCCAGCAGCACCTCCTCCAACGTGCTGTTCTCCGACCTGCAGGTCACCCTCGCGAAACTCAAGGGCCTGCCCACGGCCACCATCCTGGCCTCGCAGAGCGCCGGCGGCGCCATCGGCAACGCCATCGCCCCCGCCAACCTCGTGCTGGGCGCGAGCACCGCCGGAATCAGCGGGCACGAGGGCGACATCCTCCGCAAGACCCTCCTCTGGACCCTCGTCGCGTTCCTCCTGACGGGCGCCGCGACCGTCGCGATGATCCTGCTCGGCAGCTGAAAGGACGCACCCATGATCGCGTTGTTGAGAAACCGGCTCGCCTACCTGAGCGCCTCGCTGGTCCTGCTGGTGGTCGCGTTCCCGCTCATCAGCATCGGCGCCACGCACGGGCCCAAGGCGCTATGGTGGATCGGCCTGCTCGCGCTGGGCTGCGGCGGGCTCATTCCGCCGCTCCAGCGGCTGCTCCTGGGGCCGCCCCCCGCCGGCGTTGATCCGGCCCCCGAACACGAATCCGCACGCACAGACGCCACACCCACGCAATCAAAGGAGGCCAAGCCATGAGCCACGCGAATGGACCCCGCACCGGTCGCCCGCCGATCCTCGCCTCACGCGCCATGGTGTCGTCGCCGCACTACCTCGCGTCCGCCTCCGGGCTCGACGTGCTGCGCCGCGGCGGCAGCGCGGTCGACGCCATGATCGCGGTGAACGCGACGCTCTGCTCCGTGTACCCGCACATGACCGGCGTCGGCGGCGACGGGTTCTGGCTGATCGCCGGGCCCGATACCGGCGGTGTCCAGGCGCTCCACGCCGCCGGCCCCGCGGCCGGGGCGGCGACCCGCGACTACTTCCGCGAACGCGGCCGCACCGAGAAGATCCCCGAACGCGGCCCGCTGGCGGTGCTGACCATGCCGGGGGCCGTCGATGGCTGGCGCCTCGCGCACGAGCGCCACGGTCGCCTGCCCTGGGCCGACCTCTTCGCCGACGCCATCGCCTACGCACGCGACGGCGTCGCGGTGAGCCGCTCCCTCGCCGACTGGCTGGCGGCCGACGCCGGCATCCTCAAGCAATACCCCCACACCGCACGCATCTATCTGCCCGAAGGCCGCCCCCGGCGCGAGGGCGCCCGCCTGGTGCAGGCCGATCTGGCGCGCACGCTCGAGACCATCGCGACCCGCGGCGCCCGCGCGGGCTTCTACGAGGGCGCCCTCGCCCGCCGCATCTGCGACGCGCTGGCCGCCGAGGGCTCTCCCCTGCGCGTCGAGGACTTCGCCGGCTACCACGCGAAATGGGTCGAGCCGATCTCGGCCTCCTACCGCGCCCACGACGTGGTGCAGATGCCGCCGAGCACGCAGGGCTTCGCCGCGCTGCAGATCATGAACCTGCTCGACGGCTTCGACGTCCCGTCCTGGGGCGAGGGCACCGCGGACTACTACCACCACATCGTGGAGGCGATCAAGGTCGCCTTCGCCGACCGCGACGAATGGCTGAGCGACCCCCGCTTCATCGACATCCCCCTGCAAAGGCTGCTCTCGAAGGAGTACGCGGCCCAGCGACGCGCGCTGATCGACCCCGCACGCGCGACGGCCGGCGCCGACATCCGGCCGGGCCTGCGCTACGGCGCGGACGCCGACCGGCGCGCCCCCGACGGCGACACGGTCTACTCGTGCGCGACCGACGCGGACGGGCTGGTCGTGTCGAACATCCAGTCGATCTACCACGACTTCGGCTCGGCGGTGGTCGCCGGCGACACCGGCGTCCTCATGCAGAACCGCGGCTGCTTCTTCTCGCTCGACGACCGCCACCCCAACCGGCTCGAGCCGGGCAAGGTCACCTTCCACACCATCATCCCCGCCATGCTCCTCAGGGACGGCGCCCCGGTGCTGGCCTACGGCACCATGGGCGGCGAGGGCCAGCCCCAGACCCAGGCCGCGTTGCTCACGCGCCTGATCGACTTCGGCTTCGACGTGCAGCAGGCCATCGAGGCCCCGCGCTGGCTCATGGGCCGCACGTGGGGCACGGCGTCGAGCAGCCTGGTGCTGGAATCTCGCATCTCCGACGAGACCATCCGCGAGCTGATCCTGCGCGGACATCCCGTGACCGTCGCGCCGCGCTGGGAGGGCACCGTCGGGCACGCCCAGGCGATCCGCATCGACCGCGACAACGGCTTCTTCGAGGGCGGCGCCGATCCGCGGGGCGACGGCGCCGCGATGGGCTTCTAGAGAGCACGCGCCCCACGCCGCCCCCGCCCGCGCCGTCTCCCGAGCAGCACCCTCCATGGCCGCACCCCGCTCGATCGCCATACGAAACGCCCTGCTCCTGGCGCTCGCCTTCGCCGCCGGATACATCGACGCCCTCAGCTACCTCGGGCTCGGCCGCGTGTTCACCGCGAACATGACGGGCAACACCGTGCTCTTCGGCATCGCGCTCGCGCAGCTCGACGCCAACGCGATCGCACGCTCCGGCCTGGCCCTGGCCGGGTTCCTGGCCGGCGCGGCCGCGGGCGCCTGGATCGTCGAACGCGACCACTCCGCCGGCCCGTGGCCCCGGGCCGTCACGATCGCCCTCTGGCTCGAGTCGCTCCTCCTGCTCGTCCTCGCCGCCGCCTGGTACCTGACGCGCGATACCCTGGCCGACCCGACCACCACGGCGGCGCTGATCGTGCTCTCCGCCGTCGCGATGGGCGTGCAGAGCGCGGCCGTGATTCGGCTGGAAGTCACCGGCATCGCCACCACCTACCTCACCGGCACCCTCACCAACCTCGCCGCCCTCCTGATGGGGCGAACGCGCCGCAAGAACAAGCCGTTCCGACACAGCGGCCTGCTGGCCGTCGTCTGGATCGTCTACATCGCCGGCGTGGGCGTCGCCGCCGTGGACCTGCCCCGGAACCTCGCGCTGACACTGATATCGCCCGTGGCGCTCATCATGGTCGTGGCCACAATCGCGGCCATCGTGTTCCGACCGCGATAGCACCCCGGACCCGCCGGCGCACGCTCGCGGCCCGCAACGCGAGGACGCACCCCGGCGCATGGCCGGGATCGCCGGAGCCGGGATCGGCACAACTCCCAGAATATCCGCCGCGCCCATCGCCCCGGGGCGCGCCCGAACGCCGGTCAACGCGCAAGCCCCCGCGTCCCCGGTCCACGGCGGCCTAGGCTGACAACGCGAGAACCACCGCGCCCATCGACTCCATCCGCCTTGAAAGGACGCCGTGTCATGCCCAAGATCGCGATCATCATCGGAAGCACCCGCCCGGGGCGTGTCGGCGAGGCCGTCGCGCGCTGGGTCTACGAGCTCGCGGGCCGGCGCGGGGACGCCGAGTACGAGCTGGTGGACATCAAGGACTTCGACCTCCCGCTGCTCGACGAGCCGTTCCCTCCCTCCCAGGGCAAGTACACCAAGGAGCACACCAAGCGCTGGGCCGCGAAGATCGCCTCCTTCGACGGCTACGTCCTCGTGACGCCCGAGTACAACCACGGCCCCTCCGGCGCGCTGAAGAACGCGATCGACTTCGTCTACGCCGAGTGGAACAACAAGGCGGCCGGATTCGTCGGCTACGGCAGCGCGGGCGGCGCACGCGCGGTCGAGCACCTGCGGCTGGTCATGGCCGAGGTGCAGGTCGCCACCGTGCGCGCCCAGGTCATGCTCTCGCTCTTCGACGACTTCGAGAACTTCACCGCGTTCAAGCCGGCCTCGCGCCACGAGGCGTCGGCGGGCAAAATGCTCGACCAGCTCGTCGCCTGGAGCGGCGCAATGAAAACCCTCCGAGACACACAATGAACTCACTCCTCAACGACTATTCCGCCGGCATGCTCGCCGGCGCGCCGCCGCCCTGTCTGTCGCTCTACCAGCCGACGCATCGGCGCCACCCGGACAACCAGCAGGACCCGATCCGCTTTCGCAACCTGCTCAAGGACCTGGAGCAGTCCCTGCGGAAGCACGCCCCCGCGCACGACCCGCGGGGCCTTCTGCGGCCCTTCGAGGATCTCGCCGGGGATCGCGAGTTCTGGAATCACACCCTCGACGGGCTGGCCGTCCTCGCCGCGCCCGATCGGTTCCGCGTGTATCGGCTGCCCCGCCCCGTGAAAGAACTGTCGATCGTCGCGGAGAGCTTCCACGTCAAGCCGCTCATCCGCTTCCTGCAGACGGCCGATCGCTTCCACGTCCTCGGCGTCAGCCGGGAGAGGGTCGCCCTGTTCGAGGGAAATCGGGATGCGCTCGACGAGGTGGAGCTCGACCCCGCGGTGCCCCGCACGCCCGGCGAGGCGTCGCACGTCGAGGCGCCGCCACTCCAGGTGTCCGCCTGGACGTCCACGGCCGGCGCCCCAGGCGTGCACTTCGGCAAGGGCTCCAGGTCCGACATCGAGGACAACGCCGCGACGCGGTTCCTCCGGGCCGTCGATCGGGCCGTCCTGCAACACCACTCCCGCCCCACCCGCCTGCCGATGATCCTGGCCGCCCTCCCCGAGAACCAGAGCCTCTTCCGCGACATCACCCGCAACCCGTTCCTGCTTCCCGACCAGGTGACCGTGTATCCCGACGCGTTGACGATCGACGCCCTGCGGGATCGCGCCTGGACGGCGATCGAGCCCCACCACCGCACGCGCCTGGCCGGGCTGGTGGAGATGTTCGCGACCGCGCATGCCAAAGAGCTCGGCGACGATGGTCTCGAGAGCGTCGCGGCCAGCGCCGTCGCCGCGCGGGTCGGAACGCTCCTCACCGAAGCCGATCGCCACATACCCGGGCGTATCGATCCGGAAACGGGCCAGGTCGTCCTTGGCGGCAACGCCGTAGACGACGTGCTCGACGACATCGCCGAGCTGGTGTTGAAGTTCGGCGGCCAGGTCGTGATCGTGCCGCGCGAGCAGATGCCGACCCGAACCGGAATCGCCGCGATCTACCGCTTCTGATGCGGCGCGGGCCCCGGGGGTTTCGCGGACGCGACCGGGTCGGCGGGCCGTTGGCCTGGCCATCGCACGCGCCCCATGCCCCCTCCATCCGCGGCGGGAAACCCCTCAGGGTCACGCACGCCTCGCCCCGAGACCCCCCGACGTTCGGCGCCCGCACTCCCCACGACAATCATCGCATCGCATGCGCCAGCGTTTCCCATCGCGCCCTCGATCGCCGCGCCGCGCATCGCCCGGTGCAATGGGCACCCTCATCCCCCGTTGAGGTGTCGGAGCCGATCGACTTTGCGTGAAGATGGAGAATGCGCTTGCGGCCAAAGCGCGTCGCGGGTAGTCTCGCTACCACGCACGCATAAGCATCGTCGGCGATTCGACTTAGCGAATCAGGGCATGTCAACTCTCAACTCGCCCGTGAGCTGACGCTCGACCTGCGGGTGCGCTCGTTTCCAGGCCCCTCTCTGCGGGAGCACAAACCATGTACTCACAGGCCTCCGGGCCACGCGATCGCGTTGCCGCCTCCCGTTTCCGCTCCCGCCGCCAGATCCAGCGACTCATCGATCGCGCCGGCGTTCTCGATCCGCGCGGGCGCGTCTGCCACACCGGGATCGAGGAACTCGAGTCCCGCGTCCTCCTCACCGGCTTCAACCCCGGCGGCGCGGGCGTCGTCGGCATGGACATGCTCGCCGCGCCGCGCGCCCTCGCGCCCGCGGACGTCAGCACCTTCGATATCAACGGCGCCGGCGCGGGCCAGTACGACACCGTCTCCATCAACTCCGGCGGCTCCCTCGATCTCAGCGGCATCCTGAGGCTCAACTTCGGCGCCATCACCCTCAGCGCCGGCGACGTCTTCACCCTCTTCAACCGCTCCGCCGGCTCGGGCGCCATCACCGGCGCGTTCCTCGCCATCGACGGCCTGGCAGGGGGTGGGGGGGGCGGGGGGGGTGGGGGGGGGCTGGGGAGAAACCCCGTCGCCCCGCAAAGCCCCCTGCGACCC
>CALMPG010000042.1 GCA_937871915.1 uncultured Phycisphaerales bacterium | reverse complement strand
GGCAAGCGCCTCCGCTGACTGGGTCTTCGTCGGCTCGTGGGATGTCAATGATGGTCCGAGCTGGCAAGATACCCAGCCGGTCTTGTCGGCCCGCCAAGCTGCAGCCCAAATCTTCGGCGGCTCCTATACCAACTACGCGATCTCGACGGTGACCCAATTGCACACTCTCGGAAACGCTTCGAAGCTCTATGCCGAGCCTCGGATGTTTGGTGTCGATTTCAGATATCGCTTCGGGGACTGACGTCACCATCACCGGCATCAACAAGGAGCCACGGCATGAAACTCGTTATCCCGCCCGTCCACGACCAGCATCGCGAACACGATGTGACACGCCGCTTGGTGTCCGCCATCGCCGAGGAATTATGGCGGTTGTATGGCGGGAACGACCACTTCAACTGGGTCGAGGCCGAGCGCCACCTCCAACGTATCGTCGGGCAGGCACGGGCCGAGGCGCGCGAGACGGAGGAGGATCCATCCGCGGCCGCGGCCATCCATCCAACGCCACCGGTCGAATGGCTCGGCCAGCCTGACCATGAAGAGCGGTCGGCACCCGATCGGGCGAACTTCCGGAAAGCGCGGAATGCTCGGCGGCAGCGCGGTGCCGGCTCTTCTCTAGCCGCTGCCGTTGGTGCGACCCGTGAGAAGAGTGTTCCTTGATTCGGGTCGAACGGGTGTCGACATCGCAGGAGACCGATCATGCCACGGCCCAAACTCTTGTCCCCTCTCGCCGGTGTGCTCGTCAGTTTCATGATCCTCTTCGCGCTGTTCTCCCTTGTGACCGGTGGAATGACTCCCGGACGAGGTATCCCGGTGCTATACCTCGTGTTCGCCGTGATGGCGCTGTTCTTTCTGTTGGGCTCAATCGGTGCTGAAACGATGCGGCATCCCGCTTCGTCGTCGGGCGGCCCCGCCGACGCGCCGGCTCCTCCACCGCTGCCCGATGTCCAGGTCTCCGACCTGATGACGGATGCGACGCAGCGCCGCGTCGGGCCGGCACTTGTTGTTGAAGGCCAGTTGCGTGGGTCCGCTGCCGAGGCGGCCCGATCGCTGGCGCAGCGGTACAGGGGGAGCGGATGGACGCCGCTCCTTACCGAGGGTGAGCGGGGAGGGGCCGCGGTCCTGATGCTCCCGGTGGACCTGGCGGCGGCCGCCGATCGGCCCCGGCACATCTGGATCAACGGACTGCTTCTCGTCGCCACGCTACTGACCACTACCTGGGCCGGGGCGCTGCATCAGGGCGTCAACCTGCTCCAGGAGCCGGGCCGCTTCGCAGTCGGTCTGCCCTATGCGGTCGGGTTGATGGCAATCCTGGGGGCGCACGAACTTGGCCACTACTTCACGGCTCGCTATCACAAGATCGCGGTCACGCTGCCGTACTTCATCCCGATCCCGTTCGCGCTGGGCACGTTCGGCGCGTTCATTCGCATCCTTTCTCCGGCGCGCGACCGGCGCGGCCTGTTCGACATGGCGGTGGCCGGTCCGTACGCGGGCCTCGTCCTGGCGATTCCGGCGCTGCTCATCGGCCTGCCGATGTCGCACGTGGTCACCCTGCCGGCGGGTGCGTCCATCGGCGCGGGGATCGGCGGGGGGATGAGCCTCGAGTCCTCGCTGCTGCTCACGGTCCTGGCCAAGCTCTCCATGGGGAGCGCACTCGACGCCGGCAACGCCCTGCTCCTGCACCCGATCGCGTTTGCCGGATGGCTCGGCCTGCTGGTCACGGCGCTCAATCTTCTGCCCATCGGCCAGCTCGACGGCGGGCACATGGCCGACGCGATGTTCGGCCGTCGCGCCAGCGGCTTCCTGTCCGGCGCCGCGATCGTGGTGCTGGTGATCCTGGGGATCTTTGTGTGGAGCGGGCTGCTCTTCTGGGCGTTCATCGCGTTCTTTGTCGCCGGTCGCAAGGGCCTCCCGCCCCTGAACGACATCGACCGACTGGGCCCCGGGCGGCTCGCGGCCGGATGGCTGGCCTTCGGAATCCTCGCGGCGATCCTGATGCCCGTGCCGCACGCGCTGCTGGAAACGCTGTGCTCCAAGTGTCCGTACCTGTGAGTCCTGGGCTCAACGGGCCGGGAGTTTTGTCAGGGCCGCACCCTTGTGCATGGCCAGGTGGTCGGTCTTGTCGCTCTTGATCAGGTACTGGGGCTCCTCTTTGGAGGCGTGGACGGTGTACCCCTTGAACTTGATCGGGGAACGGACCGTCTTCTTGATGGTGCCCCGCACCCGCCCCGCTTCGGAGTTCCACTCGACGTGGTCGCCGACCTTGAAAGTGTGTGCCATCGGTGTGTCTCCTGTGGGTTCACGTGGTGCATCGGACAAAGGGTCTCGCGTGCGAGAGCCGGCGTGCATCGTCGCTTCGGCGATGCATCGCGCCGGCACGCGCGGGTGATGTGCGCCGCGGGTCCTCGCACCGGTTCGGGGTGCATCGACTTCCGGCTGGGTATCGCGGTCCGGTCGCCCGCCCGGCGCGTTCTTCGGCTGTGGTGAGTGTGGCGATGGGCGGGCGGGTCTCCATGCGTGCGCTTCCCCAATCGGGCGAGGGGGCGATGCGCCCCGACAATGCGCCTGGTCTTTGCCGCTTCGCGCGACGAGGGGGGTTTCGAGAGCGCCGGCGCGGCGGTGCCGGAGAATGGTGGGGTCCGGGCGGCCGGTATTGGACCCTTCGTGGTGACTATCGACGGTGCGTGCGAACCGCGTCGGCGACCGTGCCGGGGCGCCGGCGATTGGGGAAGTTGCCGCATGGAGCACGCGACTGGCCTCGGCCATGCTTCCTGCGTTGCCCGACCCGGGCCCGAAGGCTGGACTCGCGGCCGCACACTCAAGGAGCCCGACATGACCACCGAAACCATCAATCGCCCGTTCGCCCATCTTGGCAAGACCTGCGGCGCCGAGGACCACGACCATGACCTCATCCACTTCCTGAGCAACCGTTTGGACACTCTGTGGCGCTGCGACCAGTGCATCGCCAACGCCGACGGGGACGCCCAGTTGCAGGCGTTCTGGCGCGACGTCAAGAAGCAGGAAATCGCGAACATCGATCGCGCACGCGAGCTCGTCAAGGAGCACGTGAAGAAGAACTGCTTCTGATCGGCCGCGACCGACCAGAAGCCCTGCCCCACATCGTGGCGACAACACCGTGGCGAGAGAAGGTGCCACGGGCGTCGGTGAATGATCCACACCTCACGGGCCGCCGCCGCAGCGGCCAAAGGAAATAATCGGAATGTCACACTCGACCAACACTTGCGAAGATGCGACGCACCCGAGAGGACCCGCGGTCCCGTCCGGTACCGGCGGGGCGCGGCCGCTCGGCGTGGAACAGCGGCCAGTATGCGGAGCGGGCGCGATCGCGCGCGCCGCCGCGAGTGTGGGATGGAGCCGCACGCGACGTCGCACAGCCGCCATGGTCGTGGGCTCGCTGGTCGTGATCATGACCGGGTGCGCCGCGCAGCCGCGGGCACAGAGGGCCGAAACTTCCGGGCCGGTCGAGCGGCCGACCAAGGAGTTCCGCTCGCACCACGCGGAGATCCTGATGCACCTGGGTCATGTCGACGCGATGGCCGCCCGGCTCGGGCAGGAAACGCGCGAGCAGCAAGTGCGGACGATGCAGAGCGTGGTTGGCTTCTTCAAGGAGCACATCGGCCCCCACGCCATGGATGAGGAGCGTGTGCTCTATCCGGCGGTGCGGCGGCGGGCGGGGGAAGGCAACCGCTTGACGGAGGTGCCCATCTACGAGCACCGGATCGTGGAGCGCTGGATCGCTGGCCTCGAGGCCGAGGCCGCGAAGCCCTCGCCCGATGCCGCGGCGTTTGCGCAGAAGGCGGTGCACCTTGTCGGCCTGTTGCGGGCGCACTTTGAGGTTGAGGAGCAGGTGCTGCTGCCCGTGCTCGACGCAACGATGACGCCGGCGGAGTTCAAGCGGGAGGTCGGCGACCGCATGGCGCACTGATGTGGTCGGGGGCAACCTTTCTGTCTTCGGTGCTCTTCCGGTCCCCACCCACTGTGATCGCAGCCCCGCATCAAGTCGGCGGTGGCCCGGGCGGTCGGGTGTGGTCGAGAGACCGGCCGGGACCCTGCGGAGTGCGGTTGGGAGCCCGATGCATCCTCGGCAGCGCCAGAGCGGCCGCTCCTCGCGCTCGATCGGTGCACGAGCGGGTGAGCGAGAAGCTGCGCGTCGGCGGCCGCATCGATATGGGCGGGGTTGCGATTTCCGAGACCACGCGAGAGCATGTCGGAGTCATGTACATGATGAACCAATTGGGGAAGTGTCCGCGTGGAGGACTCCGCGCGGCGGGTCCATGCTGTCTGTGCATTGAAACCAGTTCAACCCGGAGTACCCAACATGAAGAGCTCGACGATCACCCGCGACGACCGCAAGCACCTCAAAGAGCCGGTGAGCCCGTCGGCCACGGGCGAGGTGCAGGGGTTTGACCACGTGCAACGGACCACCCTCGCCCTCGACGCGACGGCGGCGCGGGCCAGCGTGGACAGCCTGAACCAGCTCCTTGCCGATACCATCACGCTGCGCGACCTGTACAAGAAGCACCACTGGCAGGCGTCGGGGCCGACGTTCTACATGCTGCATCTGCTCTTCGACAAGCACGCCGGGGAGCAAACCCGGCTGATCGACCTTGTCGCCGAGCGTATCCAGGTTCTGGGGGGTGTCGCGATCGCCATGGGCGCCGACGTTGCGGAGGCCACGCTCATTCCCCGCGCACCGAAGGGCCGCGAGGACACCGCTGCCCAGCTGGCCCGGCTGCTCCATGCCCACGAGGCCATCTTGCTGGAGGCCCGGGCCATGGCCAGGGGCACCGCGACCGCCGGGGACATCGGCACCGACGACATCATCGTCTCGGACGTTATCCGCACCAACGAGCTGCAGGTGTGGTTTCTCGCGCAGCACCTCCCGTGATTCGACGCACACGAGCACACGCACATGGACGAAATGCCCGGCAACACGCCGCTCGCGGACGACGCGCCGCGCGACGCGGATAGAGCGGACCAGGCGACGATCATGCGGATCACGCGCGTGTCGGATGGCCCGGAACTCACGCCCCAGGAGATGGAGGTCGTTGATGCGAGGCAAGACGTGCTGATGTCGAAAGAGTCGGCCGATGGTCGTCCGCCGTCGCATTGGCAACGCAGGCTCGAATGGCGATGGGCGATGTTCGGGCTGCCGGTGCTCGTGTTATGTGCCGGGGTCTGGGCCATGACTCTGGGTGTGGGCGCGGGCGCGATCGTGGGGTTCGGCGTGCTCTTTGTCCTGGTGCTGCTTTCCGCGGCGTGGCCTGTGCTGCTCGCGGGGCTATTCCGGGAGGAAGAGGAGACGGCCGCCAGAAAAGAGGCCATCGCCGAACTGCCCCAACATGATGCGCAGCCCTGACGCCCGGGTCGTGGACGATCGAAGGGCCGGTTTGTAGGTCTGCCAGCCGCGACAACGGTTTGCCCTGCTACGGGGGAGGCCGGAACAGCGTCGTTGGGTGATCTCGTGATACGGGGCCCCGCGAGGGCGGCCGGGGCAGTGCGGTCGGTGCGTGTGGCGGACCGTGGTCATGGCCGCGGGACCTGGGGGGCCCGGGCATGACCCCTGCTCCTTGGTCTTCACAAAGTGGTTGGTTGTCTGGCCGGGCTGGCTCGGCGGGTGGGTTTGCAGGGGGGCCACGGGCTCCGCATGCACGCGTAGTTGCCGGGTCCACGTTGCGAGGCACCTTTCGCACGTCGGAGACGGTTTGGAGCCGGCGACGCCGACCAGGAAGACTGAAACGGGTCGCAAGTCTCGGAATGACAAGACCCCGCAATCGCAGGGTCTTGTAGAAGCGGAGAGGGAGGGATTCGAACCCT
Organism: uncultured Phycisphaerales bacterium; assembly: GCA_937871915.1. Lineage (GTDB taxonomy): Bacteria > Planctomycetota > Phycisphaerae > Phycisphaerales > UBA1924 > UBA4658. The sequence goes on along the minus strand of CALMPG010000042.1, from coordinate 25,303 downwards.
CGAAACGGTTGCCCGTTTACGCGATTTCCAGTCGCGTTCCTTCAGCCGCTCGGACACCTCTCCGTCGAAAGCCGGCTGGGGGGTCCGAGTGTATGCCTTGGCCGTTCAGTCTTCCCCTTGGCGGGCCCGATCCGCGGCCGCGAGGGCGGGGTAGGCCGGGGTGGCCGAGGAGTTCACCAGACGCTTCCAGAGCCAATCCAGCCCCCGCACACCCGCGTAGGGGCTGACCACGCACCGGCCTATGAGCCACCCGGCCGCGCCGCCGACGATGACGTCGGTGGGCCAGTGGGCGTCGAACATGATCCGTCCGGAGCCGACGACGAGAACAAGGGCGAGGACGAGCCAGCGGAGGCGTGGGTAGAGCGTGGCGATGAAGACGCTGACGACCGCCGCGAAGAGCGTGTGACTTGAGGGCATGGACCAGAGGTCGGTGTTTGCGCCGGCGTGGGTGTCCCAGGCGTGCACGAGGCGGTATTGGCCGTCGATCTTGATGGGGTATTCACCCCAGGGGGTGAGGAAGGTCCACGGGTCGTTGAAATACTCGCGGGGGCGCGGCCGGCCGATGAGCAACTTCCCGCCCGTCGAGACGACCTGGGCGATTGCAAGGGCGAGGCCGAGGTCGAGCAGGCGCCGACGCCGGGCCGGGTCGAGCAGCCAGACGACGAACGCCAGCACGATGATGAACATCCCCTGGCCGTACTGCTGCCAGGCCTGGGCCTCGCGGCGCAGGTCGCCCGAGAGCCATCCGGCGAATCGGGCGAAGGACGCCCGACACTCCGCGTCGAAGGGATGCACAACGGCAAAGCCCACCACGCCCACCAGCAGGGGGGCGAGCCATCGGGGCATGGGCCGTCTGGGCTGCGTCATGCGGCCAACTCCCGGGGCGCGTTATAGTCTCGGCCCATGTCTTCGCCCGCACCACGCATGCGCCTTGCCGACCTGCCGCGCGTGCTGCTGGAGATGGGGCCGGGCGCGGGCCGACGGGGCCCGACCGGCGCGGCCGTTGGGCCGTGGTGTCGCTCGTGGAGTGGGGGGGGGGTGGCGCTCATTGTGCTGTGCCTTGGAGTGTATCTTCCGGGGCTGTGGAGCATCCCGCCGGTGGACCGGGACGAGTCTCGCTTTGCCCAGGCCTCGCGGACGATGCTCGAGTCCGGGGACTACATCGTCCCGCGGATCGGGAGCACTCCACGGCTGAACAAGCCGCCGCTGATCTACTGGTTGCAGGCGGCCTCGGCCCGCGTGCTGGGCGATGGGCCGGGGGATGACGGGATGGGGGAGTGGGGGAACGGGAACATCTGGGTGTTTCGGGTGCCGAGCGTGCTGTGTGCGATCGGTGCGGTGCTGCTGACGTGGCGGCTGGGGGTGCGGATGTTCGATCCCCGGGCGGGGGCGCTGGGGGCCGCGCTGCTGGCGGTGTCGCCGATGGTGATCTGGGATGCGCATCAGGCGCGGGCGGATCAACTGCTGCTGTTCACGACGACGGGGGCGATGTTCGCGCTGTTCGTGTGTTGGAAGCGGGCGATCGGCACGAGCCCCGAACGAAGTGAGGGGTTGCGCTCGTCGGGTGAGTCGTCACCGAGACCCCTCACTTCGTTCGGGGCTCGTTTCGGGCCGGTGTTGCTGCTTTGGGCGATGGTCGCATTGGGTGTGCTCGCCAAGGGACCGATCACGCCCATGATCGCTGCGCTCACCGCGCTCGCTTTGGCGCTCGCTTCGCGAAACGCCCGCTGGCTCCTCACACTCCGCCCGATTCTCGGCTTGGTCATCGTGGGCGTGATCGTTGGGCCGTGGGTGTATCTCGTCGCCGAGCGCATCGGGTGGCAGACGTACTGGACGACGGTCTACGAGGAAACGCTCGGTCGGAGCACGGAGGCGAGGGAGAGCCACTGGGGGCCGCCGGGGTATCACCTTGTGCTGCTGGCGGTGCTGTTCTGGCCGGGGTCGTTGTTGACACTGGCGGCGTTTGGGCGGTCGTGGCGAAGGGGATTCGCCCGATTCCGTCTGGGAAATCGGCCCGAGGCGTTCCTGCTGGCGTGGGTGATTCCGGCGTGGCTTGTGTTTGAGATGGTGGCGACGAAGTTGCCGCACTACACGATGCCGATGTATCCGGCGATTGCCCTGCTGAGCGGTCGGGCGGTCTGCGCGGCGGCTGCGAACTCCGCCGAAGTTCGTAGCACAGTCTTGGATCGACTGGGGACATGGATTTGGGCGTTGATCGGATTCTGTGGGTTGGTGGTAGGAATGGGAGTCATTCTGATCATCAGTGGTCTTCCCCAACCTGCCGGGCAGCCTGCGCCGATTGCCATCCGATTGTGTGCAGTCTTCCTCGTTGTACTGATCGGCGCGGCATGCTACGCGGTGTTTCAATCAAGAAAACTCGTGCGCGCACATGCGATCGCGCTCGTCGCCATGATCACATGGTGCTGGGCGACACTCGGATGGGTGCTCCCCTCGAGCGACTTGCTGTGGATCAGTCCACGCATCGTTCAAGCCGTGCGTGCGGTTCCGTCCGATCCATTGTCGGGACGAATGGGCGAGCCAAGGGTTCCTCCGGTGGCGCTCATCGGATACCAAGAGGACAGCGCGGTGTTCCTTCTCCGCGGACGCGGAGTGAAGGTTGAATCGGAGGACATCGGCCGTTGGACGACTAGGTTTGCGACCGGGATCGTCGTGATCGACCCGGCTAGAGCGCCACAGGCGGCACGGTATTGTTCTACAGTGTTCGAACTTCGCGGCACGATCCCGGGCTACAACTACAGCACCGGCAAGCAGGTCACGCTCGATGTGTATTCAAATCGGAGCGGCCGCTGATGGACCCCAACTCTCCACCCCCGCCCTCCGGACTCGTGCTCGTGGACAAGCCCGCGCGCCGGGCCATCTCCTCCATGACTGTGTGCCGCGCCGTGAAGAAGCGGCTCATCCTCGGCGGCGTGGGCGATCCGAAGCGCAAGCGGAACATTGCCGTGGGGCACGCGGGGACGCTCGATCCGCTCGCCTCGGGGCTGCTCATCGTGCTTGTGGGGCGGGCCACGCGCTGGTGCGAGCGGCTCATGGCGGGGGAGAAGACCTATCTGACCGACATCGACCTTGCCCACCACTCGAACACGGATGACCTCGAAGGGGAGATGATTCCCAACCCGATCGACCCGGCGAGAATCCCCGATCGTGCGGTTATCGACTCGATCTTGCAAACGCAGTTCACCGGCACCATCCAGCAGGTCCCGCCGATGTACTCGGCGATGCTGGTGGACGGCAAGCGGGCGTATCACCTTGCCCGGGCCGGGAAGTCTCCGGAGATGGTGGCCCGGCCCATCACGATCCACGAGATCCACGTTCACGAGTACGCGTGGCCGAAACTCACCATCGAGGTTCGCTGCTCGAAGGGGACGTACATCCGCTCGCTCGCCCGCGACATCGGCGTCGCGGCCACGGGGCACAAGGCGGTGCTCACATCGCTTCGGCGCACCGCGATCGGTCCGTACCGGGTGGAGGATGCCACGGGGCTTGAGCTACTGCCCGCGGCGCTGACGGTCGCCGACCTGCGGCCGCTCATCGAAGGTTGATCGCTCGCAGCCGCTCGGCGACTGGCACGCCCGCCACCCACCGAATCTCCCGCTCATCGACGAGCAGGGCCACGCCACTGCCCGCAAACGTCGTCCCCGGCGCGGCCTCCACCAGGCTTCGCGGCAGGTCCGACTCCCGGGCCTTGAGCGTCCACGTTCGGCACGCCCGCGGATCGCTCGCTTCCAGCGAGAGGACGCCCGCCTCGGCCAGCGCGCCCGCCACGGCGCACGCCGCGTCGAACCGGCCCTCACCGCCAAACGCGATGATCCCGGATTCTCCCATCACGTCTCATCCGCCGGGCCGGTGTCGGAGACGGCGTCGGCGGGCGCCGCGGGCGCGGGAATGGGCGCGGCTGGTCCTCCGTGCGCCGCCATCGTTCCCGCCACCATCCCGGGCATCCATATCTCGTGCACATCCTGCCCATCCACGACGCGGCGCATCGCCAGGTACAGGATCGTCGATCCGCACCAGACGAAACTCGCCGCGAAGGCGAGGGGGAGCAGGACGGGCACGACGGACCAGAGGTTGACCACGCCGCGCACAAGCGGGGAGTTGGCGTTCTCGTCCACGCCCCGCACGGCTTGCTCGGGCAATGCTCCAAGGGCGTCGGCCCCGCGGACGCCCGACCACTGCATACCGCACTTCTGGGCCACATGGATCGCCAGCCAGAAGACGGCCCCGACGATCGCCATCAATACGAGCATCTGCACGATCAGGATGACCAGGTACACCGCCAAGCGCAGCGGCCGGGCGAGGACGAACGAGTAGGCGTGCTGCACGGCGTCCACCGCGTCCGTCCCCTCGCAGGCCACCGAGGGCAGGAGCATCGGCCACCCGACGAGGTACGCGAGCATCACGATCGAGACGACCAGGCCGCCGAGCAGAAAGAGCGGCCACACCGCCGCGCCGAGCAGGTTCACGACCGGAAGCGAGAAGAGCGCCCACCCCGCCACGGCCATGCCGATCATGATCGCCCACGCCAGCAGGATCGGCCCGACCAGCGCGCCCGTCAGCGCCCACCAGCGCGACAGGGCGAACCCGACGGCCTTGGGCCACTCGATCCCCACGCCCTGGGCAAACTCGCACGCGGCCGAGCGGCAGATCGCCCCGCCGCAGAGGGCCGTCCAGATCGCCATCAGCGGCAGCACCAGGAACGCGACCCACGGGCTGGTGCGGACGAGGTACGCGGGGGTGCTGGCGAAGATCGCGAAGGTCTCGCGACCCACGCGGGCGCCCGCGCCGCCCTCGGGGGGCGGCGGATTGCTGCCGCGCACCAGTTGCACCATGTCGATCGCGACCACGCGGAGCGAGTCGGCCAGCGCGTTGCCGGGCTGCTGGTCCACCTTGTCGGCAAGCCCGACGAGCAGGAGGAGCCCGACGAGGAACGCGAGGGCCATGCCCAGGCGCGAGGGCCGCAGGGCCAGATGACCGGCCCGCAGCAGTCGCGGCCATGTCAGGTCGGCGACGAGGTCGTCGAAGGTCAGGGGTGCGTGGAGGCGTGGCCCGTGGGTGCGCAATGGCATGGGGCAACTGTATCAACATCCGAGATCGCTAGTCCCCGTACCGCTGCCGCATCTTGTTCGACAGGCGCAGCATCAGGTGGACTCGCTCGAACTCGCTTGCCCAGTCTGCCAGTTCGGCCGCGATCTCGTCGGGTGGGGTGGCCGCGCCGGGAAGGGGGCAGGCCCCGCCGAGTTGCCTGGCGGCGAGGGCCCGGTAGCGGCTGAGCGACCGGTCGCCGAAAAGGGAGAGGAACTCGAAGTCCTCGTTGAGAAAGAGCGTGACGGGGACGCGGGCCCCGCCGCAGATCTTGAGCGGGGCGGACAGTTCCGGGTGTTGGTCGCGGTCGACGAACCGCACGCCGATGCTCGCCGGGTTGGCGGCCTCGATGTGGGCCAGGAAGGGGCACTGCTGCACACAGTCGCCGCACCAGGTGCCGGAGATGCACAGGACGTTGATGCGGCGGGAGAAGCCGGCGAGCATGGCCCGCTGGGCGGCGGTGAGCGAGACGCGATCATGGAACGCGGCCCAGTTGGCCTGCTCGTGGGGCTTGCCGGAGGCGACGTAGGCGGGGTAGGGGAGGGCGCGCTCGAAGGCGGCGCGGAGGAAGTCGGGGGCGAGGGCGTGGGGCATGCGGGAGGTTATGGGGGCGGGGCGGGACTACGCGGGACTGTCGAAGGGGAATGGAAAGGCAACGGTGGGTACTCGGAGAAGGAAGCGAACGCGGAGGCGACGTGTGGATCAGCAGCCCGCCAGCCACGCGTTCAGAAAATCGAAGATGTCCTGCACGCTCAGGCCGTTGCCGTTGAAGTCGGCGCGGGGATCGCCGCCGAGCCACGCGCTGAGGAAGTCGAAGATGTCCTGTACGCCCAGGCCCCCGCCATTGAAGTCGGCGGCGCAGATCGGTCGCTTCCAGAGCAAGGCTTGGCTCACGCCGCTCGCCGAGTCGGTGGCGTAGCCCGCGATGTACAGGTATGTGGCGTCGCTGGAAATCCCGGTTGCCACACTGCTCGTGAACCCGGCGGGGAGGAAGGGCGAGAGATCGACCCACGAGGCCGCCGTCCCGCTCCAAAGACCGGCGTGATTGACGCCGCCCACAACGGCAAACCCTGCCTGATACGAACCGCTGGCGGCATTCGCCTGCGAGGCGGTTGCTCCGGCGGGGTTGAGGTCAACCCATGAGGCGGCCGTTCCGCTCCAAAGAATCGCGCGGGTAGTGCCACCGACGAGGGCCCAGCCCGCCTGCTGCGTGTCGCTGATGGCAGAGACACTCGACATGGCCGATCCTGCGGGATTGAGGTCAACCCACGAGGCGGCCGTCCCGCTCCACAGACTGGCGCGGAACCTGGCGCCCACTAGGGCGGTACCCCCCTGCTGAGTGCCGTTGGTGGCCCAGGCGATGGAACGGGCTGATCCGGCGGGGTGGAGGTTGACCCACGACGCGGCCGTCCCGTTCCACAGACTAGCGCTTCCGGGGGTGTTCGAACCAAAATAGACCGTGCCCACCTGTTGAAAACCGCTGTTGCCATACGCCTCCGAGTTGAATGCTCCGGCCGGGTTGAGGTTCACCCAAGAAGCCGCCGTCCCACTCCAGAGTCCCGCGCTCCTCTCGCCGATGACGGCGTACCCGACCTGCTGCGTGCCGCTGCCGCCATAGATCTCGGATTGCAGCGCGCCAGCGGGATTGAGATTGACCCACGAGGCGGCCGTCCCGTTCCATAGGGCGGCGCGTCGGTAGCCATCGGCGAGCATTTCAAACCCGGCCTGCTGAGCGCCACTGGAAGCCGTGGCGAACGAGTTCACCGATCCGGCAGGGTGCAGGTTGGTCACGGTCCACTGCGCATCGGCCATCGGCGCGGTCACCAGCAACGCCAGCACTCCCGGTGCAAGGATCACGGCGAGGCGGGGCCTGTGGGGCGATCGGGTATTCCTTGCGGACATAAGCGTGCTTCCGAATTTGGGGCAAAACAATGGTATGCGTCGCGGCCATTGCGGGTATAAAGACTGCGAATCCGGTCGCGCATCGACACAACGCATCCCGTTGCCCAGTCAACGCAAACCGTCGACGAGATAACGGCGACCTTCGTTCGGAGAATTGCTCCCGTCGTCCAGACAACGGCGAGCTTCGCCCCGACAACGCTCGCCGTACATGTGTTCCGATCGCTCTGCATGGCCGGTGTGCGTGTTCGATCAACCGGCGGCCAGGTGGAGATTCACCATGAGCGTTCTTCCTGATCGAAACTGGCCCAAATCGAGTTTTGCGAGACGCACCTGGCGGTGTGGTCGGCATCGCCGCCGAGCGTGGGGTTTACCTCCGCGATGTGCTCGGCGCTGGAGGAGGCGACGGTGGAGGCGAGGGAGGCGTACGCCAAGAACCAGACCGTCCGCACCGCCGCCAAGGCGAGCACGACCGCCTACACCGGTAAGACCGCGATCATGCGCGAGATGGCCGCGGACATGATCCGCGCCGTCAAGTCCTTCGCCGACATGCAGGCCTACCCCAGCGCGATCTACAGCGCGGCCCAGATCCCCGAGCCCGCCGCCCCCACGCCCGCGAAGGCCCCCGGCAAGCCCAATTCCATCGCCGTGAACCTCGAGCCCAGCGGCGCGGTGACGATCTCGTGGAAGGCCACCAACGCGGCCGCCAGCACCGGCGCATTCTTCAACATCGCCCGCAAGCTCCCCGGGCATAGCGCGTTCACCAACTTCGTCAGCGCCAACGGCACCACCTCGTCGGTGCGCCGCATGTCCTTCACCGACAGCAGCATCCCCACCTCGGCCGCGGGCCAGGGGGCGCAGTACTTCATCACCGGCCAGCGCGGCATCCTCCACGGCACACCCAGCGACGCGATCACCGTGCAGTTCGGCGTGGACGGCGCGGGCGCGGTTGTGACCGGGGCGACGCTCAAAGTGGCGGCGTAGTCACATGGCAAAGTGCAGATAGCAAACAGCAAAGCGAGGCAGAAGAGAAACAGCCCCGGGCTTCACGGCTCGGGGCTGTTCATTTGCCGTGGGCTATGTGCCATGTGCTCTTTCGCCTCCGTCATCCCCTTCAACTTCCGAAGCACATCGAACGCCTGCAGCGGCGTGAGGGCGTCGAGTTTCACCTCGCGGAGTTCATCCACGGCCGGGTGGGCGACATATTCGGTGAAGAGGGCCAGTTGCCCGCCGCTGGTTGGCGGCACCGCCGACTTCGCTCCCTTGCTCCCCGGCTCCCGTGCTCCCTTGCTCGCAGTCCCCCCCGCCCCCGCTCCCCCCGTCGGCCCGTGGTGCTGCACCGCCAAGGTCTCGAGAATCTCCTTCGCCCGCGCCACCGTCGCCGAGGGCAGGCCGGCGAGTTTGGCGACATGTACGCCGTAGGACCGGTCTGTCCGCCCGGGGAGGATGCGGTGCAGGAAGACGATCTCCTCGCCCCACTCGCGCACGGAGACGTGCAGGTTGACGACCCGCCCGGGGAGCATCTCCTCGAGGTCGGTGAGCTCGTGGTAGTGGGTGGCGAAGAGGACCCGAGGTGAGGAGGTGTCGAGGTGTCGAGGTGTCGAGGGTTTGGCTCCCCTCGGCACCTCGACACCTTGACACCTTGACACCTGGCCCGCCAGGGTCTCCGCGATCGCCCACGCCAGGCTCAGCCCATCGAGCGTCGACGTCCCCCGCCCGATCTCGTCGAGGATCACCAGCGAGCGCTCCGTCGCGTGGTTGAGGATGCGGGCCGTCTCGGTCATCTCGACCATAAACGTCGATTGCCCCGCGTGCAGGGCGTCGTCGGCGCCGATGCGGGTGAAGATGCGGTCGGTGATCCCGATCACGGCCTTGTCGGAGGGGACGAACGAGCCGGTGTGGGCCAGCAGCGTGAGCAGCGCGGCCGTGCGGATGAAGGTGCTCTTGCCGGCCATGTTGGGGCCGGTGATGAGGGCGAGCGAGGCGGAGGTCGAGGTGTCGAGGTGTGCAGGTGTCGAGGTGTCAAGGGAAGAGTCGTTCTCCACTTGACACCTCGACACCTCGCCGCCTTGGCACTTCTCGCTCCCTTGCCACGGGGCCAGCCGTCCCGCCGCCCCCGCGCCCAGCCACAGGTCGTTGGGCACAAAGTTCCGCTCCAGCCGCTCATCCAGCACGGGGTGGCGGGCCTGCTCCAGGCCGAGGACGGGGCGATCGACGATCTCGGGACGGACCCAGCGGCGGCGCACGGCCTTCTCCGCGAAGCAGGCGAGCACATCGAGCTCGGCGACGGCGTCGGCGAAGGCGGTGATCTGGGGGATCAGGCCGCGGGCCCGGTCGCAGAGGTCCTCGAAGAGCGATTGCTCGCGGGCGAGGGCGCGGGACTCGGCGGTGCCGGCGCGGGACTCGAAGTCCTTGAGTTCGGGCGTGATGTAGCGCTCGGCGTTCTTGAGGGTCTGCTTGCGCGTGAAGGCGTCGGGGGCGCGCTTCGATTGGGCCGAGGGGAGTTCGATGTAGTAGCCGAAGATCTTGTTGTAGCCGACCTTGAGGCTGGGAAGTTGGTGCTCGGTGATGAGGCGGGCCTGGTAGTCGGCCATCCACCCGGCCGCGTCCTGCCCGAGGCGGCGGGCCTCATCGAGTTCGGGATCAAAGCCGTCCTTGAACAGGCCGCCGTCGCGGAGGTGGGGGGGTGGCGACTCCACGCAGCGGTCGGCGATGCGCTCGGCGAGCGGCCGGAGTTTGGCGCTCAGGGCGTCGATGCGGGCCTTGGGCGCGGCGAACGCGGGGGCGTTGGCGAGGGCCTCGCCCACGGGCGTGACCTGCGCGAGCGAACGCCCGAGCGCGACGACATCACGCGGGTTGGCCCGCCCGAGGGCGAGGCGGCCGGCGATGCGGGCGATGTCCTGCACGTTGTCCATCGCCGCGGAGAGAGCCGCCCCGGTCTGGCGGTCCTCGATGAGCGTGGCGACGCACTTCTGCCGGGCCTCGATGGCCTCGATGTCGCGCAAGGGGCGGCAGAGCCATTCGCGGAGGAGGCGCTTGCCCATGGCGGTGCGGCAGCCGGGGAAGGTGCGCGAGGAGGCGAAGATGCCCAGGAGGGAGCCGTCGGAGTCTTCGCCCCCCCCTCCCGGGGCCGCGCGGATGGTGCGGAGGACTTCCAGCGAGCGGAGGGTGGTGCCGTCGAGGATGCAGAACTGGCCGGGCTCATCGCGGCGGGGGGGTTGGAGGTGTGAGAGGGACCTTGATGTGGGATGTGGGATGTCGGATGTGGGATGATCGGAAGAGGGGAGCTGCGTGAGTTGCAGGTAGCGGACGACGGCCCCGGCGGCGCGGATGGCGGGGTCTTCGGGGCCGAAGCCGAAGCCTTCGAGCGTGGCCACGCCGTACTGCTTGAGCAGGGCCTCGCGGGCCTCATCCATGCGGAAGAACCAACTCGGCTGCGGGGTCCCGGCCCCGCCGATGCCGAGCACGGCCAGCACCGCCTTCACGCGCGGCGGCTCCTTGCCGTCGGCGGTCTGGGCGTACACGAGTTCGGAGACGCGCCGGCGCGTGAGTTCATCGCCGAGCGTCTCGCCGGGGGACTCGAAGACCTCGAAGCGGCCGGTGGAGAGATCGACGACGGCGGCGACGGCGGGGGAGTGGTCCCCCTCTCCGGTGAAGCAGACGGCCGCGAGGGTGCTCGGGGCATCGCCGTCGAGGAGCGACTCATCCACGAGCGTCCCCGGCGTGAGCACGCGGGTGACGGCCCGTTCCATGATCGAGCCGGACTTGACCTCGGCGGCGTCTTGGGGGGGCTGGGTCTGCTCGCACACGGCGACGCGGAAGCCCGCGGCGAGGAGTTTGCGGAGGTACGTCTCGAGTTGGTGGTATGGCACGCCCGCCATGGGCATGCCCTCGGTGCGCTGCGTGAGCGTCAGGCCGATGGCCTTGGAGACCTTGACGGCGTCGTCGTCGAACATCTCGTAGAAGTCGCCGATGCGGAACAGCAGCGTGCAGTCCGGGTGCTGCCGCTTGAAGCGGAAGTACTGGCGCATCGCGGGTGTGTCGCGGGGGTCGGGCAGGCGGGGGGGAGGGGGGCGGGCGGAGGGGGGGGGAAGAAGCGAGGAGCGGCGATGAGCGGGGGCTTGAATGAAAGACGAAAATGCGCGGGCACAAGAATAGGTGGTGGTGTGGACCGCTCCGGTTCGGGCCTGATGCGGGTGCGTCGGTGGATGTCGGATGGGCGGCGGCGATTGATCGGGGCCGAACAACGGGTGCTCGGGGCCGAACAGCCGTTGTTCGGGGCCGATGTGTCGCTGCGCGGGGCCGAACAGCCGTTGTTCGGTGCCGAACAATCGTTGTGTGGGACCGAACAGCCGTTGTGTGGAGCCGAACTGCCGCTGCGCGGGGCCGAACAGCCGCTGATCGGCCCCGAATTGTCGCTGCGCGGCCCCGAATTATCGTTGTGGCACGATCTCCGGAAACCCTGAGAGCCGCGTCCGTGCTCGCCGTGGCCGCTTTTACACCGGACGTGTCAGATAACCCGCATCGCCAGCATGGTCTGGTCATCCGCGGGGGGCCGCCCCTGGGCCCAGATGCCCACCGAACGCAGCACCGCGTCGATGGCGCCGCGGGCGCTCTGGCCCGAGCCGGAGAGGGCATCGTCGAGCCGGGCGAAGCCGAAGAGCTGGCTGGCCGGGTTGAACGCCTCGGAGAGCCCATCGGTGAAGAGCATGAGCAGGTCGCCCGGGGTGAGCGCGACCGACGCGGCCGAGTATTTCTCGCGATCGTCCACGCCCAGCGGCAGGCCGCGGGCCGCGTCGAGAGTGATCACGCGACCATCGCGCACGAGGCGCGGCGGCGGGTGCCCGGCGTTGGAGTATCGCAGCGCTGGGCCGCGCCCATTCGCCTTCGGCGTGAACACGCCGTAGAAGGCCGTCACGAACGCGGGCGTGCGCGAGGTGTAGTGGCGGCTCAGCCGCTCGTTGAGGTAGGTCATCAAGAGATCGGGGGGCTCGGGCGGGCCCGGATGGGCGTGGGCGAGGGCGTGGGTGATGGCCATGATGACGGCCGCGGGCGTGCCGTGGCCGCTGACGTCGCCGATGAACAAACCCCACGAACCGTCGGCCATGGGGAACAGGTCGTAGAGATCGCCGCCGGCCCGCTGCGAGGTGATGTACTCGGCGGCGAGTTCCACGCCGGGGATCTCCGGGAGTTCCTGCGGAAGCAGGGCCCGCTGCATGGCCCCGACGAGGCGCATCTCGCGGTCGAGCGACTCGTACGCGCCCGCGAGTTGCTTGCGCAGCACCAGCGTGTGCGTCGTGCGCCCGAAGAGGTTGCCCTGCCAGAGGGCGTTGGGCAACTGCTCGCGGTTGACCTTGCCCGCATCCTCCCAGAGCATGATCGTCATGTTGACCGCCCGGCCCCGGTCGTACTGCGGGAGCACGAAGGCCGCGTGCATGTCCTTGAGGTGGAAGTGGGCCGGGTCCATCTCGTCGGCCTCGAAACGCTCGACGAAGCGCGGCCGTCCGTCGTAGAGCCACTCGCCGAGCAGGCCGCCGGTGATGAGCGGGAGTTCGGCCCTCTGCTCCCACGGGTTGATCTCGCGGGCAAACCGCCGCGAGCGGGTGATGCGGTACCACGGCTCCTCGGCGTCGCGCCGGCTGACGGAGACGATCTGGTCGGTGTGGAAGAGTGCGCTCGCGCCCTTGGCGTAGGTCCGCACGAGGGCCTGCGGGTCGGTCTCGAGGCTCACGGCGCGCATGAGTTCATCGACGAGTTCGATGCGGCGCTGCCAGTCGTGGGTGTGCATCCGAACTCCGTGGGCGGGGCGCGTGTTCCGCGGTCGCGGGGATGGGCAGGATATCCGCGGGGCGTGTTCTTCGGGGCGTAGACTGCCAAGGGCCGGGGGGGAGGAATGCGATCGGCCGCGGTGTTTTCATGGAGGCACGCATCATGACTCTGCGCACGCTCGGAATCGGTCTGCTGCTGGCGGCCCTCGCGATGGCGATGCTGGGCCTTCCCGCGGGGTGCGCCGTCGCGGGAAGCGACATCGACAAGAAACCCGCCGTTCTCGGGCGGGCCGGCGCGGAGTACGAGCAGGTGCAGGGCGAACTCATGTCCTTCGTGGACACGTTCATCAGCACGATCGTGCAGCAGTGGAACCAGGCGGACGCGTCGATGGCGGCGGGCACGGACGAGCCCGGCACGCCCGGGGCCGCGCCCGCCGAGCGGGCCAAGCGGGTCTCGCTGGAGATCAAGATCGCCAACGTCTCCGGGGCGCTGGGCATCGCCACCGGGTCCAACCCCATCGTGGGCGTGGCGGACATGATCACGATGATCACGCTCCAGCGCATGATCCTCGAGGACCCCTGGGCCGCCAGGCTGCTGGGGCCGGAGAAGGCGGCGCGGCTCGTGGCCACCTACCGGGAGCAGGAGGCCAAGGCGTGGCGGATGGCCGAGGGCGCGTTCACGCCCGAGCAGCGGGCCGGCCTTCGCACCGTGATCGACCGGTGGCGGGCCGAGCATCCGGACCAGCGGTATACCGCCGGCGTGCGGCTCGAGGACTTCGCCCGCGATCGCGGCACGACCGGGGCCGCGGATGCGCCCTCGGGCCCCACGAGTCTCTTCGCGATCGTCGGGCTCGATCCGCTGGCCAATCTCGATCCGACCGTTCGCGAGGTGCAGCGCTCGCGCATGCTCGCCGAGAGAGTGTTCTTCTACACCCAGCACGCCGCGCCGCTGGTCAAGTGGCAGACCGAGAGCCTGTACTCCGGGTTTCTCCAGAGCCAGGACGTTCGCCAGATGATGGGCTCGATGGTCAAGGTCTCGCAGGCGGCGGAGAACGTCGCGGCCGTGGCCGACCGTGTCCGCCAGGACCTTCCCAAGGAGCGCCACGATGCCCTCGTGGACGTCTTCGATCTGCTCAAGATCGAGCGGCGCGACGCGATGGAGCAGTTCTTCACGGGCCTCGCCGAGGAGCGCAAGCAGACCCTGCTGGGCATCGAATCGGGGCAGGCCACACTCGCCGGAACGCTCAAACAGGTCAAGGAAGCCGTCGCCGCGACCGAAGCGCTCTCCGTGTCGGTCCGGGGCACCATCCAAGCGGCCGACTCGCTCGCGGCACGGTTCACGCCTCCGCCCGGCACCGAGACCCCCATCGAGCCCGGGCCGAAGCCCGACCCGCTGCTCGAATACCGCCAGGCCGCGGCCCAGACGGCTCAGACCGCCGAGAAACTCACCCAGCTCGCCGAGCGGGTGGAGAAACTCCTCGATTCGCCGCAGCTCGACGCCAAGGCGGGCAACCTGCGAACCGTGGTGGACTCGCTCCAGGAAAGCGTGCAACAGACCGTGAACCGGGCGTTCTGGTGGGTCACCGTGCTGGCGGTGGTGACGGCCTTCTGCCTCGGGGCCGCGATTGCGCTGGGGCTGTCCGGGCACAAGGCCATGGAGCGTCGCAGCGCGGCCAAGCGTCGGTCCCGGCGGGCGGGGAGGTAGGCGGTCGGGGCGCTTGGCCAACAAAGAACGCCCGATCCGGGTGGGATCGGGCGTTGTTTGGGGGAAAGTGGAGCGGAGGAGGGTCGAACTCCCGACCTCGTCATTGCGAACGACGCGCTCTACCAACTGAGCTACCGCCCCGACAGGTTGTCGGACCGCCGAGTATATCCCCCGTGCTGCCCGTCTTCCGCCCGTACGGGCACTCCCGTCGGCGTCTGATGGTCGTCCCGGTCGGTCCATCGAGCACCGTGAAGGTCGGGTCCCCGCCGGTCGGATCGGCCGCCCTGGTCTTGCACATCAGTTGCATCTAGGCGATGAGCCGCCTAGGTTTTGTTCATGGCACATTCCGCTCCCGAAGCGCGGCCGTCGGCACATTGGCAAACCGGGCCGGAGTTGGGCCGTGTCTTGAAGGCCTGGGTGTTCATCGCCGCGACCCTGCTGGCGCTCGGCTTGCCGGCCTGCGAGGCGGCCCCGGCTCCGAAGACTTCGAGACTCGTGGGCGGCGCAGCGCCGATCCGCGTTGTGGTCACCATCCCGCCGCTGCGGGGACTGGTGGAGCCGCTGCTCACCGATTCCAGGCTCCCGCACGAGCTCACCACGCTCGTTCCCCCGGGCGCCAGCGAGCACGGGTTTGAGATTTCGCCCGACAAGCTGGGCGCGCTCGGCAAGGCCGACGTGGTCGTCATGGCCGGCCTGGGCATGGAGCCGCAGGTGGAAAAGTTCCTCGCCGACCACCCGAGCGCGAGCCGGCGAGTGGTGAACATCGGTCGTGCGCTCAAACTCGAAGAGGACACGGGCCACGACCACGACGGGCACGACCACGGCGCGGACGGCCATGCCCACGATCACGACGACCCCGACCACCACCACGCCGCCGATCCCCACACCTGGCTGGACCCCGTCCTTGCCAAGGTCGCCATGACCGCCGTCGTTGCCGCCTTGCGCCCCGGCCTCTCGGAGCAGCAGTGGAACGCGCTCATCGACGCCCGCGGCGGCCTTTCCGCCCGCATCACCGAGGTTCAGAATCGCTACGAGGCCGCCCTGGGGGCCGCTCCGAGGCGCACCATCGTCGTCGCCCACGACGCCTACGGCTACCTTGCCAAGCGCTACAACCTCGAGGTCATCGCCATCACCGGCCTCAACGCCGGCGAGCCACGCCCGGGCGATCTCAAGCGAGCCGCCGACGCCGTCCGCGAGCACAGCCTCACGACCATCTTCGTCGAGCCGCAACTCCCTTCCGGCGCGGCCGAACGCCTCGCCGCCGCCACCGGCGCCAAGGTCGCCATCCTCGATCCCCTTGGCGACGGCGACTGGTTCAAGCTCATGGACGCGAACCTAGCGGCCTTGAAAGACGCTCTCGGCGTGAAAGACCTCGATCCGGCCGATAGGGCAAGCACTCCCGCCTCGTCCGCCCCCGAGAAGAAACCCAGGTGACCGCTTTCGCCGTCAAACTCGAGTCCGTCTCCTACACCTACCCCGGCTCACCCTCGCCCGCGATCGAGGGGGTCAACCTCGATGTTCCCGAGGGGACCCGCCTGGGCATCCTGGGCCCCAATGGCGGCGGCAAGAGCACGCTGCTGAAGATCGCCCTCGGGCTCCTTCGCCCGTCCGTCGGGCACGCAAGCATCTTCGGACAGGATCCCGCCGATGCCCGTCGCGCCGGGCTGATCGGGTATGTGCCACAAAGGGTCGAGGCCCTGCTCGGATTCCCGATGAGCGTCCGGCAGATCGTCACGCTCGGCGCGTCGTGGCGGCTTGCGCCGTGGAAACCCGTCCCCGCGGCAACGCGAACCACCGTTGAGGACGCGCTGCGTCTCACCGGCGCGGGCGCGTTTGCCGAGAAACCGATCGGTTCTCTCTCCGGCGGCCAGATGCAGCGGGCGATGATCGCCCGCGCCCTCGCGGCACGCCCGAGAATCCTCGCCCTCGATGAGCCCCTCGTCGGCATAGACGCCGCGGGCCAGCAGCAGTTCGGCGACCTGCTCGCGAGCATCCACCGCTCCCTCGGCGTGACGATCCTCATCATCTCGCACGATCTTCGAGCCATCGCCGCGGGGTCCGATCGCGTGGCCTGCCTGGCCCGCCGCCTGCACAGCCACGTCAGCCCGGAAGGCCTCACGCCGCAGGTTCTCGCCGAGCTCTTCAGCCACGATCTTGTCGGCATCGCGGGCCTCACCGGCCCCGTCCACGTCCACGCCCATCCGGCCGGGGAGTGCTGCGAGCACCACCAGGGCGACTCGCCTCGGTCTTCGCATGCACCGGGCCAAGCCGGAGACGTGACCGTCGGCATCGAGGGCGAGGAGAACCGCCATGGCCGCTGACCACACGGGCCTGCTCGTCTATCTCCGCGATCCGATCATGCGGAACCTGCTCCTGCCCGGTGTGCTCGCGGGGGCGTTCACGGTCGTCACCTGCGCGATTCTGAGCCCGCTCGTGGTTGTGCGACGGCTCGGGTTCATCGGCCAGGGGATCAGCCACAGCGCGTTCGGGGGCGTCGGCGTCGCGGCCG
Organism: uncultured Phycisphaerales bacterium; assembly: GCA_937871915.1. Lineage (GTDB taxonomy): Bacteria > Planctomycetota > Phycisphaerae > Phycisphaerales > UBA1924 > UBA4658. The sequence continues at coordinate 8,319 of CALMPG010000042.1, read as the reverse complement.
TGCTCGCGGCGTTCGGGCTCATCGCGGTGGGGGGTGCGGCGGAGTTCGCCGTGATCGCCGTCTTCTGCATCGCCGCCGCGCTGGGCATGGGCCTCATCGCCGATCGCCGGCGCACGCCCGAGGACTCGACCATCGGCCTGTTCCTCGTGGGCTCCATGGCCCTTGGGGCGTTGCTCTTCGCCTACGCCCGCGACCACGCCCTCTCGGCGGGGCGGGCCGCCGACACCCGCTCGTGGGAGTCGATCCTGTTCGGATCGGTGATGAACGCCGGGGGCGCCGAGGTGCTGCTCGCCGCGATCGTGATGGGCGTGGTGCTCCTCACGCTCGGGCTCATCCGGCGTCCGCTCTTGTTCTGGGCCTTCGATGAAGAGGCCGCGCGGGGTTTCGGCGTGCCCGGCGGGCCCATCCGGGCGGGGTTGATGATCATGCTGGCCCTCGTGGTGGTCGCGGCCATGAAGACCGCGGGCGTGGTGCTCGCCTCGGCCCTGCTGGTGCTCCCCGGGGCCACGGCCCTGCGGCTGAGCGACCGCCTCGGGCGGGTGATCGCGATCTCGCTGGCGACGGCTCTTGTCGGCCTGATCGGCGGCATGGCCCTGAGCATCGACCGCGACTGGCAGCCCGGCCCGTGCGTGGTGCTGGTGATGACGGGGATGTTCGTGGCGGCGCTGGTGTGGTCGAGCGTTCGGAGCCCCCGCGGTCACGCGGGGGCCGCCCAGGGCGGGTGAGATCGGCAGGCACGTGGCCCCTTGCCATCGGCCGTCGCGGCCCCGGCGTGACCGCCGGGGTTCTGGATGTGCCCATATCCTCGCCCATGAAGACGATCAAAGCCGAGACCATCCTCGCCGAACTCAACCGCATCCGCAAGGACATGGGCGAGGACAAAGCCGACATCGAGTGGCTGGCGATCCACCACGCGTTCTGCTTTGTCTCCTACAAGATGACCGAGTTCCAGAAGTACCTCGACCAGGAGGCGGCCAAGGGGGCGTTCGAGGAGTTGGACAAGTGAGCGGCGGACACGAAAAAGGCCCGCACTCGCGTGCGGGCCTTGTGGGGGCTCGATCGATCTCGAATCAGAATCGGGTCTCGGGGATCTTGTCGCTCTTGTCGGTGGCCTTGGCCAGGTGGATCGTGCCGTGGGCGATCTGCATGCCGTAGAACGAGCGGCGGACGAAGAAGAGACAGACGAGCAGGAAGAGCCCGGCCAGAATCCACGCGAGGGTTGGCCCCGCAAGCCCGAAGACCGTGCTCTTGCCCTTGATGCTGATGGCCAGTTCAACGGCGAGCAGTCCGAAGAGCGTGGTGAACTTGATGACGGGGTTCATGGCCACCGAGGAGGTGTCCTTGAAGGGATCGCCGACGGTGTCGCCGACGACCGTCGCGGCGTGGAGCTCGGTGCCCTTGGCCTTGAGCTCCGTCTCGACGATCTTCTTGGCGTTGTCCCACGCGCCTCCGGCGTTGGCCATGAAGATGGCCTGGAAGAGGCCGAAGAGCGCGGTGGAGAGCAGGAAGCCGATGAAGAAGAACGAGTCGTAGAAGGCGAAGGCGAGGGTGGCGAAGAAAACGCCCAGGAAGATGTTGATCATGCCCGCCTGGGCGTACTTGGTGCAGATGTCCACGACCTTCTTGGAGTCCTCGATCGAGGCCTTGGTCACGCCCTCGAGTCGCATGTTCTTCTTGATGAACTCGACGGCGCGGTAGGCGCCCGTGGAGACCGCTTGCGTCGAGGCGCCCGTGAACCAGTAGATCAGCGCGCCGCCGGCCAGCAGGCCCAGCAGGAACGGCGGGTGCATCATGCCGAGCTTTTCCATGTTCTCGGTGAGCCCGTGCGTGAGGCCGATGATCAGGGCGAAGATCATGGTCGTCGCGCCCACCACGGCCGTGCCGATGAGCACGGGCTTGGCGGTGGCCTTGAAGGTGTTGCCCGCGCCGTCGTTCTCCTCGAGGAACTCCTTGCCCTTCTCGAAGTCCGGCGTGAAGCCGAACTGCTGCTGGACCTCGGCCTTGATGTTCGGCATGGACTCGATGGTGGAGAGCTCGAAGACGCTCTGGGCGTTGTCGGTCACGGGGCCGTAGGAGTCCACGGCGATGGTCACGGGGCCCATGCTCAGGAAGCCGAAGGCGACCAGGCCGAAGGCGAACACGGGGGCCGCGACCATCAGCGAGCCGAGCGTGGCGCCGTGCTCGCCGGGGATCATCGTGATGTAGTAGGCGATGCCCATGAGGGTCATGATCGCCATGCCCAGCCAGTACGCCGAGAAGTTGCCCGCGACCAGGCCGGAGAGGATGTTCAGCGACGCCCCGCCCTCCTCGGAGGAGGTCACGACCTCGCGGACGTGCCGGCTGTGCGTGCTGGTGAAGACCTTGACCATCTCGGGGATCAGCGCGCCGGCGACGGTGCCGCAGGTGATGATCGTGGAGAGCTTCCACCACAGCGACGTGTCGCCGTTGATGCTCGGGATCAGGATATAGCTGGCGATGTAGGTGAGCGTGATGGACACGGCGGAGGTGATGAACACCAGGCTCGTCAGCGGGGTCTCGAAGTTGAACCTGCTGGAGCCGCCGAACTTCGCCTTGGAGATCGTCTGGTTCACGAAGTACGACACCGCGGAGGCCACCACCATGATGATGCGCATCATGAAGATCCAGACGAGCAGTTGGACCTGCACGGTGCCCACGGCGGCCTTGGCGGCGGCCATCTGCTCGGCCGTGGCGGTGGCCGTGGTCACGCCGGCGGGCAGGTACGAGAGCGGCAGGATGGCCAGCATGATGAAGATGATGAGCGCGACGCCGGTGACGCCGTAGGTCTCGAAGCCGTCGGCCGATGGGCCCACCGAGTCGCCGGCGTTGTCGCCCACGCAGTCGGCGATCACTCCCGGGTTGCGGGCGTCGTCCTCCTTGATCTTGAAGACGATCTTCATCAGGTCCGAGCCGATGTCGGCGATCTTGGTGAAGATGCCGCCGGCGATGCGGAGCACCGCCGCGCCGAGCGACTCGCCGATGGCGAAGCCGATGAAGCACTTGCCCGCGAGTTCGCTGGGCAGGAACAGGAGGATGATGAGCATGATCAGCAGTTCCACGCTGATGAGCGCCATGCCGATGGACATGCCGGCCTTGAGGGGGATCTCGTGGCAGGGCCAGGGCTTGCCGCGGGTGGCCGCGAAGGCGCACCGGCTGTTGGCGAAGGTGTTGACCCGGATACCGAACCACGCGACGCCGGAGGAACCCGCCATGCCCACGAGGCTGAAGAACAGGATCCAGGCCATCTCCATGCCCGACACTTCGACGAGCAGCAGGAAGTAGGCCGTCATCGCCGCGGCCACGAAGGCCCACAGGATCAACAGGAACTTGCCCTGCCTGAAGAGGTAGGTCATGCAGGTCTCGTAGATGAGCTCGGAGACCTCCAGCATGGACTTGTGCACCGGCATGTTCTTGAGCTGCATGTAGATCCACATGCCGAAGCCCAGGCCGAGCATGCAGACGATCAGTCCGAGCATGAGCAGTTGTTGGCCGCTGAACCCCCCGCCCAGGAACGTCACCTTCACGGTGTTGTTCGTGAAGTCGGGCATGACGATGTTGACCTCGCCCCCGGGCTTGTGGGCCCCCTCGGCCAGGGCCGCGCCCGGCATGAGCATGACGCCGAGGAGCGCCACGAGAATGGGAAGGACGAGGGCCCGAGCACGGGTGCGCGTCGTCAAACTTGGCATGATGGACGTGAGGGTCAGCAAGACGGAGCCTCCAGAGTGAGAATCATGGCTTGGTGGTCGGATCGCTCCGGACCCGGATTCGGGGAACTTCTTTGTCGGCCGAACGGCTCGCCGGAACACAAACGCCCGAGCACCCCCGCATTTCCCGGGCGTTCTTGGGCTGTCAATGGGATCAGTTGTCCCCGCCGCCGTATCCACCACCGCCACCACCGCCGCCGCCGCCGAAGCGGCCGCCGCCGAACTTCTTCTTCTTTTCCTCGCGCATCTTCTCTCGCACCGACGGGGGCAGGGCCTCGCGGATCCGCTTGGAGATGGCCTTGCGCATGTCGCGCCGGTTCCGCTCCGAGGGCTTCTCGAAGAACTCCTTGCGCTTGATGTCCTTGATCAAGCCCTCTTTCTCGCAGAGTTTCTTGAACCGACGCATCATCTGGTCGGTGGACTCGCCGCCGCGGGACTTGATCCGGATCGCCATTCGCTGAACCTGCTTTCGAAGGGAAGGGGGATGGAAAACACCCGGGCGGAAGCCGAAAACGGCCCGCCGAGGGGGGCCGAAGTAAAGGAGGGGTCGGGGGTGGAATCAAGGGGGAATGGACCAAGGGATCAAGGGACCCAGGGATCGAGACTTCAATCCCTCGATCCCTTGATCCCAAGATCCCTCGCTCCCACGATCTCTTCCGTGCTCATCCTTGACACCTACAACGTCCTCCACGCCGCCCCGGCCGTCCACGGGGGGCTGTCCGGGCTCAATCTGGCCACACTGATCCGCCTTCTCACCACCAGCCGGTGGTCGAGCGGCCCGGCGATCCTGGTCTGCGACGGCACCGGCGCCCGCTCGGCCGTCCCGGACGGCCACCTCCATCCCGACGCCCCGATTCGAGTGGTCTTTGCCGGCCCCGGCAAGGACGCGGACTCCGCGATCGAACGCCTGATCATCGAGGCCGAACGGCGCGCGGGGCGGGCCGGCGGGTCGGGGATCACCGTCGTCAGCAGCGACAAGGGCGTGCTCGCCTCGGCCATCGGCCCGGTCGGCCCCAAGGCCCGGCGGATGACCAGCGAACAGTTCCTCAAGGCCCTTCTCGACGATGCGCGGCGGGCGGGTCTGTCCGACCCCTCACGTCCCGAGCCCCTCGACAAGGAATCCGTTGCCGACTGGGTCCGCCAGTTCGGCATCGACACCGGCAGCGCGGCCAATCCACCGGGCCCCGGCGCGGAGCGTCGGGGTACCCAGGGCGCACCCGCCCAAGACTGGCCCGAGGGGATCGATCCGGACGATCTGGACATGCGCAAGTGGCTGAAGGAGTGAAAGTGCAAAGTACAAAGTGCAAAGTGCAACTCAAGGCGGCGCAGCCCCGCGGCCTCTGGCTCGGCTTTGCACTTTGTACTTTGCACTTTGCACTTTCCGCGTGCTCCCGCCCCGCCACCGAGTTCCACGGCACAAGCTCGCCCGGTGGGGGGGTCCCCGTGGAAGTCCGCGGCAACCGCCTCGACGCGAGCATCTCCCGGCCGCCCACGCCCCCCGCCGCGGTTCGTGCCGCGGCGGAGATGGCCCTGCGGGCCCGCGGCTACGTCATCACCGAGGCCTACGGCACGACCGACAAGATCCATCTCGAGGCCGCGGGGACCGGAGAACGCCGAACCGACAAGACCACCATCGAGGCGTGGTCCGACCGGGGCCTGCCGCCGCACAACCTGCCCATGACCCGGCTGACGGTGGACTCGGGCCTGTTCGGCGACACGGCGGCGGCGAGGGCGATCCTGAGTGACATCCTGGCAAGGCTGGGGAGGTGAGAAGCAGAGCAGGGGAGCACGGGAGCAAAGGGAGCATGGGAGATAGAGCCACGATCAGATGCTCCCCCGCTCCCCTGCTTTCCTACTCCCGCGTTCCCTCTTACCCTCCCCCATGCCCACCCTCGACATCGTCAGCCGCATCAACTACACCGAGCTCGACAACGCGATCAACAACACGCAGAAGGCGATCGCCACGCGCTTCGACTTTCGCAACAGCGTCGTCGAGATCGAGGTGAACAAGAAGGACAAGAAGATCTCGATGCACGCCGCCGACGAGGGGAAGATGAAGGGCGTGCAGGAGATGTTCCTCAACGCGGCGATGAAGCGGGGCTTCTCCATGAAGTCCTTCGAGTGGGGGGAGATCGAGCAGGCCCGCCACGGAGCCCTGGGCAACTGCAAGCGCGAGGTGAAGCTCAAGGACGGCCTGCCCACGGACCTGGCCAAGCAGATCGTCAAGCTCATCAAGGACTCCAAGCTCAAGGTGCAGGCGAGCATCCAGGGCGAGGAAGTCCGGCTGACGGGCAAGCAGATCGACGACCTGCGCACGGTGATGGCCATGCTCGACAAGGCGGGGCTGCCGCAGCCGCTGCAGTATGTGAATATGAAGAGTTAGGCGCACGGTGGGTTCTCAGGCCCGAACGGTCGAGGGAAGTCCGGTACCTTGGGGCTTGATTCCTTGGCCGCACCCGAGAATCAGAGCGACAATTCGCCGTCGATCATGGCCGGTGTCAGCTCGGAGCGCATGTTGAGAGTGGGAGATAGTCCGTGCCCCACCTCTTCCCTGTCCGTCGCCGGCCGATTCGGAGCGTGCTTTGACCACCCGGCCAGTAACCACGATGTTCACGCGATCGGCATGGTGCCGCGTGCTGTTCATCGCTCTGGTGTTCGCGCTCGCCACCGGCGCATCGGCGCAGGTCGCCCGTCTCGGCGCGGTGGGGGACAGCCTCAGCGATGAGTACTTCGAGCAGTCGTACGCGTACGCGAAGAACTGGACGATGCAACTGGTGGAGTACCGGGCCGTGGACATGGGCCCGACGGCGCAGGCCGCGGGGCGGCCCGGGGGGACGTGGGGCGAGCCGCGGCGGACGGGGTACGAGTACAACTGGGCCCGCTACGGGGCCGACAGCGGCTCGCTGCTGGCCGAGGGCCAGCACACCGGACTTGCCGCGCAGGCCGGGCCTGTGGGTGGGGGGGGCGGTCGCGGCGTGACGCACGCGGTGGTCGCCATCGGGGCCAACGATTTTTCTCCGACGACCAACGCGTACTTCAGCCTCTACTGGGGGTTGTGGAGCCAATCGCAGATCGACTCGTACGTGGCCGCGCAGGTCGCGGATGTGAACGCGGCCGTGCAGGCCCTCGACGCGGCCGGGCTGAAACTGGTGCTGGGCAACTACGTCGACTTCGGCATCGCGCCCGTGACGCGGCAGATCTACACGAATGCCTCCCGGCGAGAGCGCATCACCGCGGTGATCGCGAAAGTGAACGAGGAGATCGAACTCATCGCGCGTCGGCGGCATCTGGTGCTGCTCAATCTCAACGCGATGGGCACCACGATTTTCGGCACCAACTCGTCGCTGCGGCAATACCTGGCGATCGGGAACGTGAACATCCAACTCTTCAACCGCGACACCGCCAGCCACTCAAACCCGCTCGCGGGCTTCGTTGATGATGGGGCCCACCCGCACACGAGCGTGCAGGGCGTCTTCGCCAACGCGGTGATGACCGCGCTGAACACCGGCTGGGGGGCCTCGTACCCGCTGTTCTCCGATCAGGAGATCCTGTCCCACGCGGGCATCGCCTACGGCGGGGCGGAGACGCTGGCCGCGCACGTCGGGCCGTATTCGCAATACGTTCGCACCTTCCGCTGCCCCGGCGATTACAACGGCGACGGGCACCTTGCGGTCGTGGACATCTTCGAGTACCTGAACGCATGGTTCGCGGGGAATCCGGGCACGGATGTCGATGGTGTTCCCGGCCTGCAGGTGGCCGACATCTTCGCGTTTCTCAACGCCTGGTTTGCGGGTTGCCCCTAGACTTGGGACACGGAGGTCGCCATGCGAACCACCCTCCTCGTCGCCGCCTGCCTGTCCGCCGTCCTCGCCCCCTTCACCGCCGCGTCCCCGGCCATGGCCCAGGACTACGGCGAAGGGCCGACCACCTACTACCTCCGCGCGCCGAGCAGTTACCAGGAGGGGTGCTGGGGCGGGTGTGCCTGCCCGCTCTCGCTCGGCGAGCCGATGCGCGGCACGTTCACCCTCTCGCTCATCACCGTCGGCGACGCCACGGATTTCTACGCCGTCTCGGGCGTGGACTGGACGGTCCCGACGCTCGCGGGTGGGGGGGGCCAGCCGTTTGATGTGGCCCTCGCCGGCGCGGGCACCTTCGCGGCCGGGCAGCATCCCTTCGCCACCCACCAGCACATGGCCCTCGACCTGACGCTCACGCCGCCGGGCCCGTGGACCGGCGTGCAACACTTCGAGACCACCATCGACGCCGGGATGCGCACCGTTCCGCCGCCCCTGATCGACGCCGAGGTCGCCAACTCCACGACCGGCTGCCCCGGCGTCCGCCTGCGGATCGTCGCCACCCGCTGCCGCGCCGACTGGAACGTCGACGGCGCGGCCACGATCCCCGACATCTTCGCGTTCGTCAACGACTGGCTCGCGGGGACGCCGGATGCGGACTTCGACGGGGCGAACGGCCGGACGGTGGGGGATGTCTTCGCGTTTCTGAACTCGTGGTTTGCCGGATGTTGACTTTACAACGCCAGTTTTTCACAGCGTGTGCACTGATCGAGGGCGATTCCGAGTTTTCGGAATCGTCCTTT
>CALMPG010000041.1 GCA_937871915.1 uncultured Phycisphaerales bacterium | reverse complement strand
TCAGCACGAGAGCCCACGTCGGATCGACGCCCAGTGCCAGGATGACGACGGCGGGGATGATCGTGATGACGCGCCGCCCAAACAACGGGAGCCGGCGGGGGGGCAGGCCGGCCGGCCCGGCCCCCAGCCCCCACAGCGCGCCCAGCCCCGCCCCGGCCAGGCCGCCCCACAGCCCATCGTCCCCAACCCCGACGTTTCCACCGCCGAAGAACAGCCCGCGCCCCAGGGCGGCTGGACCTGGGCCTCCGCCCGCTGGATGCGCCCCGTCGAACAACTCGCCCACGGCGAGCAACTCGCCGAAGGCCTCGAATACGCCCGCGCCGGCCAGACCCGCTCCATCGACGTCAAGCCCGGCCTCATCTCCGCCCGCGTCCAGGGACGCATGCCCCAGGCCTACAAGACCAGCGTCCGCCTCCCGACCTTCACCCCCGAGCAATGGGAAAAGGTCTGCGCCGCCATGTCCAGCCAGGCCAAGTACGCCGCGGCCCTCCTCGCCGGCGAACTCCCCCCCAACATCGAGGACCTCTTCGCACCCGCCGGCCTCGCCCTCTTCCCCGCCGGCGCGGCCGACCTGAGCGTCTCCTGCGAGTGCGACGTCTTCACCGGCAAGCCCCACGACTTCGGCCCGGGCGACCCTTCCCTCGCCGCCGCCGAGGCCCGCGAGGCCGCCCCGCGCAAGAAGCCCGGCAAGTCCGGCGTCCCCTGGTGCAAGCACGTCTGCTGCCTGATGTACCTCGTCGCCGACAAACTCGGCGCGAACCCCATGACCGTCTTCATGCTCCGCGGCATGCCCGAGCAGGACCTGCTCGAACGCCTCCGCCAGGCCCGGGCCCTGCAGGGCCTGCAGCGCACCGCCGCCGGCTCCGTCCCCGTCTACACCCCCCACGTCGCCGGCGTCGCCACCACCTCCGTCCCCCTCGCCGACACGCTCATGCACTTCTGGACCGCCGACGAGCCCGACGCCCTCGACTCCCTCGACATGCCCATCGCCCCGCCCGAGGTCTCCCACCCCCTCCTCCGCCGAGTCGGCCCAACCCCCTTCGCCGGCGCCAAGTTCCCCATCACCGGCCTCCTGGCCACCTGCTACGACGTCATCAGCGAGGCCATGATCCGCGAGGCGGAAGGCCCCAAAGAGCCTCTCGCGTAAGCGAGAGGTGACGATGCATCATGCCCACGCGCATTCAAGACTGGCAACTTCAACGTAAAGCAGACCGGTTGCTCCTGGGACTCGCGACAAGCGTGGCGATCCTCGATATCGAAACCGACGACTCAACTTTGCGCTCGTGTGCCGAACTCTTGCGGTCATCGCCTCCGTCAAGGAAAGACCTCCCGATTGGCAAGTTCGGTTCTTTCCAGATCACGATCGCGACGGGACCAGGCGTCGCCGACGAAACAACCAAACTGTGGATTGACGGCCCGAAATCCAACACGCCCCGCACGCAATCCGCGATGATAAGGGTCCATACCGCCGACCTACTCGACATCATCGATCAAGTCACGACCGGGCTGCAGGATCGGTAACAACAGTCCAATTCCGCATCCGTGGCCGAAGCATCTCAGCCCGCAGCCTTCGTAATAGATGAGTTGTCCAGCATCCCTTCCCACCGGGAAGGATCGGTGCGAATGCACTCCAGTAGCCGACACGCGATCAGCGGCGGCTTGCTCCCCTGCTCCCACGCTTGCAGCGTCTTGAGCGACACTGCAAGCAACATCGCAAACACTCCCTGGCTCACTCGCAACGAAGCACGAAGCGCCCTCACATCCTCCGACGACCACTGACGCGGCGAAATGTCCGCTCGCACGGTGCGCACGGTAAATCGTTGTTCCAGTCGCTCGCCACGTTCCACCGCTTCAGCAAACTCTTGAAGCCCACGAATGATCTCCGGTCCCGCACTCGGCCGACTCTCCCGCCTCTTCTTCCTCTTGCTCGACTTCATGGCTCACCTCAATATCGACCCGAACGCAACGCCGCTTCGACTCTCCCGATCAACGCCTTGATCACACGCTTCTCTGCTTCCGGCAATGTCTCAGCCACGCTCTTGTCGTGAGCGAAAACCAGAAGCACAATCCCATGGGCGACGAACGACGCGAAGTACACCCGCACGGCGCCGCGTTTGCCCCGGTTCCACGATCGAGGCCCGAACCGAATCTTGCGAAGCCCACCGGTCCCGGAAACCACCGGCGCTTCCTCCGGATCGCACAGAATCTCCCACTCGAGCTGCCGAAGTTCCTCGTCGCCAAGACCCAGTTTCTTCCAGGTAGGAGCGAACGGATCCGCTTGGATGAATCGAAGCCACCGCTTCGCGCCCTTGTCCGAATTGGCCGCGAATCTGGTCATCCAACCAGAATACCAGAGATTCTATCCCATAAAATGGGATAGACCACATCCCGCTGTTGATTTCCACCCCCTTTCCCCTACCATTCCGCCCTTCGGAACCGGCCGCGACGGACGCTGGACCCCAAACCCAGCCGAGGCGCGGCCAAGGGCCTTCCCACGTTTCGGCTTCAAAGCCAACGCGGCTACGGCAGGTCCAGTTCCGGCTTCTTGGTGGTTCGGCTCTCCAGAGCCGAACGCATGGCCCCCATGGGTCGTTTCACCAGAAGCACCGTTGCCGCGGCCTCCGATTCGGCTCCATGCCGAACCCCGGACCCGCGTCGTGTCCCGCGTCGTGCGTGGTCCGTTGGTCTTTGGAGGTCCCCGAGCCGGTCATCCCGGCCCCCACTCATCGCAAGAAAACACAGGGCGATGGTGTAATGGTAGCACAGCAGATTTTGGTTCTGCTTGTCCTGGTTCGAATCCAGGTCGCCCTGCTTCCTTTCTGTCTCGTCGTGCCACCGACCGCGGCTTTGAGCGATCGGTGCCCCGAACCTCGGTCCCTCGGTCCCTTGATCCCTCGATGCCTTCCCCCTCAGCCATCATTCTCGCCGCCGGCATGGGCAAACGGATGAACTCCGACCTGCCCAAGGTCCTCCATCCCGTCGGCAACCCGCCCCGCCCCATGGTCTGCGCCGTCATCGACGCCTGTCGCGCCGCCGGCTGTGATCGCATCGTCCTGGTCATCGGCCACCGCGCCGACCTCGTCCGCGAGGCCATCGCCAAGGCCTACGGCCCGAACCACACCATCGAGTTCGGCCTCCAACCCGAGCAACTCGGCACCGGCCACGCCGTCCGCTGCGTCGAGAACCAGTTCCTCACCGAGAAGTCCGCCCCCGGCCACGAGGTCCTCGTCCTCGCCGGCGACGGCCCCCTCATCCGCGCCGAAACTCTCCGCGACCTCCTCGCACGCCATCGCGCTGCCGAGGCCGCGGCCACCCTCGCCACCAGCACCATCGCCGACCCCACCGGCTACGGCCGCATCGTCCGCGACGCCTCGGGCGCCTTCTCCGCCATCGTCGAGCACAAGGACGCCACACCCGGCCAACGCGCCATCAACGAGGTCAACCCCTCCTACTACTGCTTCGACGCCAAAGAACTCTTCACCGCCCTCGGCGATGTCCGCAAGAACCCCCAGAGCGGCGAGTACTACATCACCGACGTCCCCGGCCTCCTGCTCGCCCAGGGCAAGACCGTCGAGGTCGTCCCCTCCGTCCCGCCCGAGGACGTCCTGAGCATCAACACCCCGGACCAGCTCGCCCAGGTGGACGCGATCTATCAACGCCGCGCCTCCGCGTCTTCTCACTCATCCCTTCTCACTTCTCACTCGGGGCCCCGCCCATGAGCCGCGAAGACGCGAACCACCTGAAGATCTTCGCCGGCCGCTCCGGCCACGAGCTCGCCCGCCGCATGTGCGACCACCTCGACATGCCCCTCGGCGCCGCCCGCTCCGAGATCTTCCCCGACGGCGAGGTGATCGTCAAACTCGACGAGGACGTGCGCGGCCGCGACTGCTACGTCGTCCTCTCCACCTGCACCCCCGTCAACGACAACCTGATGGAGCTGCTCGTCTTCATCGACTGCCTCAAGCGCGCCTCCGCCCGGCGCGTCACCTGCGTCGTGCCCTACTTCGGCTACGCCCGCCAGGACCGCAAGGACGAGGGGCGCGTCCCCATCACCGCCAAGCTCGTCGCCAACCTCATCACCAAGGCCGGGGCCGACCGCCTCGTCTCCATCGATCTCCACGCCGCGCAGTTGCAGGGCTTCTTCGACATCCCGGTGGACCACCTCTCCGCCACGCCCGTCTTCTACGACTACTTCATGTCCATCCGCGACGAGCTCAAGGACCTCTGCCTCGTCTCGCCCGACGTGGGCAACGTCAAGGTCTCCGAGTCCTTCGCCAACCTCCTCGGCGGCGAACTGGCCATCATCCACAAGCGCCGCGTCTCCGGCTCCGAGGTCCGCACCGACGCCATCATCGGCAACGTCAAGAACAAGACCGTGCTCATGTACGACGACATGATCACCACCGGCGGCACCATCGTCGAGGCCGCCAAGCTCGTCCTAGAGAAGGGCGCCCGCAGCGTCATCGCCGCGGCGTCCCACCCCGTCATGGTCGGCCTCGCCATGGAGCGCCTCTCCTCCAGCCCCATCACCAAGATCGTCTGCACCAACACCATCCCCGGCGGCGACCGCCTCAGCCCCATCAAGGACCGCTACATCGAGCTCTGCGTCGCCAAGATGCTCGGCGAGGCCATCCACCGCATCCACCACAACATGTCTGTCTCGGCCCTCTTCCGCAAGACCGCCGGAGCCAAACGCTAAGCGAGAATCACAAGCGATCCGAACCGAAGTTCTGATTTGCCATTTGCCCTTTGCTATTTGCCATTTGGAGCCCCCCATGCACGAGAAATCCCCCCTCCTCAAAGCCTCCCTCCGCGACCGCGTCGGTTCCCGCTACTCCGAGCGCTATCGCAAGCAGGGCAAGCTCCCCGCCGTCGTCTACGGCCACAAGCTCGACCCCGTCGCCATCGCCATCGACGCCAAGGACTCCCTCTCCCACTTCCACAAGGGCGAGAAGGTCTTCCGCATCGAGATCCCCGGCGGCAAGGGCGACGACATGGTCCTCCTCAAGGACGTCCAGTTCGACTACCTCGGCAACAACATCGTCCACGCCGACTTCGCCCGCGTCACCCTCGACGAGCGCATCCACACCAAGGTCCGCGTCACCCTCATCGGCGAGGCCATCGGCATGAAGCAGGCCGGCGCCATCCTCATGCACCCCGCCACCGAGATCGAGGTCGAGTGCAAGGTCCGCGACATCCCCGACCACATCGAGGTCTCCATCACCGACCTCGACATGGGCCAGACCATCACCGCCGACAAGGTCAAGCTCCCCATCCCCGACATGAAGCTCGTCACCGATCCCCACGCCGTCGTCGCCCAGATCGTTCTCGGCGTCGAGCTCAAGATCGCCGAGGAGACCACCGTCGCCGCCGACGGCACCGAGCCCGAGGTCATCACCGCCAAGAAGGCCGAGGGCGAGGAGGGCGCCGCCGCCGCCAAGCCCGGCGCCGCTCCCGCCAAGGGCGCGCCCCCGGCCAAGGGCGCCGCTCCCGCCGCCAAGGGCGCGGCCCCCGCGCCCGGCGCCAAGCCCGCCCCCGGAGCCAAGAAGTAAGCATGCTCCACCCGGCGTCCAGCAGAAGCGGCACCAAGGCACGAGGCATCAAGGCATCCAGCCGCCCTCGTGCCTTGGCTCGGCCCTCGACGCGACGATGCCCGATTGCCTCGGTGCCTTTGCCCTCCCCCTTCCCCCCTCCCCCTTCCCCCCTTGCCATGAAACTCATCGTCGGCCTCGGCAACCCCGGTCCCCAGTACGACAAGACCCGCCACAACGCGGGCTTCATGGCCGTGGACCGCCTCGCCAAGCGCTGGGCCGGCGGCGCCATCCCAAAGGGCCGCTTCTCCGGCGTCTGCACCGAGGCGGCCATCAAGTCCGAACGCTGCATCCTCCTCAAGCCCACCACCTTCATGAACCTCTCCGGCCGCAGCGTCGCCGAGGCCCTCGGTTTCTACAAGCTCGACCTCAAGACCGACCTCCTCGTCCTCGTGGACGACACCGCCCTTCCCTTCGGCGCCATCCGCCTCCGCCCCTCCGGCTCCGCCGGCGGCCACAACGGCCTGGCCGACATCGAGCGGGCCCTCTCTTCCCCCGACTACCCGCGCCTCCGCATCGGCATTGGGGGGGTGGACGCCAAGCCCCCGCACATGCCCCAGCACGACTACGTCCTCGGCCGCTTCACCCCCGAGCAGGCCGCCCTCATCGAGCCCGCGCTCGACAAGGCCGCCGACGCCGCCGAGACCTTCATCACCAGCGGCATCGAAGCCGCCATGAACAAGCACAACACCAAACCCCCCCCCCCCCCCCCCCCCCCCACCCCCCCCGAATCCGCCCCCGCCGCGCTAACCACCTCCACCCCCGCTTTCGACCCCGCTTCCGCCTCCGTCGAAAAAAA
>CALMPG010000040.1 GCA_937871915.1 uncultured Phycisphaerales bacterium | reverse complement strand
CATGAACAATCAATACGCACCCACTTCCCTCCGCGCCACTCGGCACCTGTTCGGTTGCGCTCGGCTGAAGAGTTACGCAGCGTTGACAATCTACGGGGCCGCGCGGCGTTGCAAGACCTCGCATGTCTCTTGGTCCAACTCTACCGTCGATTCGGTAAGACAAGGCTTGTAGACCACGTCCTCATACATGGGCGTAAGGCTGAACCCCACCCGCTTAATGGAGATCTCTGCTGACTCGATGCGCAAGGGCGATTCGCAGTCGTTCATGAGCCAAGGATCCACGACGGAGATCCAGTGACCCTCGGCATTCTGGATGTGTCCCGCAATCGCCCAGCCTGGTTCACCGGCGCGCGGGCAAAGCGATTCCACGGAGTTGACACCAGTATCGCTCGGATAGTGGTTCGATGCCACCACCGCACCGGTGCCCGCGGAAATCAGCACTGCAAACGATGTGGCACTCCCCCCCGCATAAAAGCAAGGACCTCCGAAGGCCACATAGGGCTCATTCTGGAACCACTGTGTTTCGATTGCTTGTTTCCCCGGGGGCAGGGCCGTTGAGTACCCACGAGACCATACGGGTGTCCCGTCGATCGATGTTGCCACGACGCCGGCATTTGTTGGCGAAGCATTGAACCCCAAAGCCCAACTGTGGAGAATCAGCGAATCGTCGAAGTTGGCCAAACCGTTGCTCGTGATGCTCTTTCCCGTGAGGTAGTACGCGGTATGCCCCGGGTACTCCACTCCCGTGAAGTCGATGTGCATGTGCAGGGGATCGACGTTGACCTGGTCCGTCCAACATGGATTTGCTCTGCCGGTTCGGTACCCCGTCAGGACAAAGCCATCGCGAACGGGCCGGACATCCGTGAAAGCGATGCTTTGGTATTCCGGATCGTCCGGGTCCGGATAGGACGCTTCAAACAGCACAGTTCCACCGGTATCAACAAAGACCACGCATCCCGCAGTCGCGCCCGTGGAGGGATTGTTGAGAATCGTTCCGACGAGGACGTAGCCGATCGTGACTCCCTCTTCCGTTACTTGCCTTACGACCGGCTCTCTGGAGCACTTGTCACACACATTTGATTGAAGCTGATTGTCGCCCAAGTACAGATACGCCCAGTTCATCGAATGATCGGCATTGAGCTTCAGCAGTCCCGCATTGTGGAGCGCAGGCCAGCCGTTGTTGAGGCTGAACGATGCGATGAACCCGCCATCAGACGTTTGCTCGACCGTGTTGAAATTTACAGTCGTGTCGCCTTCCTCGCAATCTCCCTCGGGCATTTGCTTCGCGTCGTACAGGCGAGCTTCGATGAATGCCCCGTCGGCTTGACCTGCCTGACTTTCCTGTACCAGTTTAGATGAGAGGACCAGATTGTACCAACTCCTCCTCCCGTGTGCCGTGC
>CALMPG010000039.1 GCA_937871915.1 uncultured Phycisphaerales bacterium | reverse complement strand
GGTGCCGGTGTGGGATGCGATGGAGATCGCGGCGGCCGCGGAGAAGCGGAGTCCGCCCGCGAGGTTTGTCGGGCCCAACACGCTGGGGATCGCCTCGCCGGGGAAGGCGGTGGTCGGGATGATCGGCGGTCGGGCGGAATCGGCGCGGGAGTGGTTCAAGCCGCCGCTGCCCGGCGGGACGGGCGTGGGGATCATCTCGCGCTCGGGCGGGATGTCGTCGTCAACGGCGTACTACCTCGGGCAGGCGGGGGTGCGGATCTCGTCGATCGTGCACATCGGGGGCGATGCCGTGCTGGGGCTGCGGATTCCCGAGGTCGCGATGATGTTCGAGGATGATCCGGCGACGGATGCGATCGTGGTGTTCGGCGAGATCGGCGGGACGCAGGAAGAGGAACTGGCGGAGTTGATCGCGGCCAGGAAAATCACGAAGCCCGTCGCGGCGTACATCGGCGGGAAGGCGGCGAAGGCGGGGACGCGGTTCTCGCACGCGGGGGCGATCATCGAGGGAAATCGGGGAACGCACGCGGGGAAAGTGGCCGCGCTGCGCGGGGCGGGGGCGGTGGTTGTTGATGCGTTCGGAGAGTTGCCCGGGGCGGTGGCGGGGATGCTGAGCAAGAAGGGATCGAGGTCGCTCATGAGCGAGGCGGAGAAGAGGGCGGTGTGGACGACGGGGATCACGAAGATCGAGCCGAACAAGGTCGCCGTGCGCGGGCGCGACATCGCGGACTTGATGGGGAAGGCGTCGTTCGGGGCGACGGTGTACCTGATCCTCACGGGGCAGATGCCGGACGAGAGGGTGGGTCGGCTGATGGATGCGATCCTGGTCTCCAGCATCGACCACGGCGCGACGCCGCCGAGCTGCCTGGCCGCGCGGACGGTGGCGAGCACGGGGGCGAGCCTGAGCCAGAGCGTGGCGGCGGGGATCATGTCGATCAACAAGCACCATGGGGGGGCGATCGAGGATTGTGCGAGGTTCTTGGGGCACGTGCTCGAAATGGCAAATAGCAAATCGCGAATGGCAAATCAGAAGGGGCTTGACGCGGTTGCCGCGGATGAAGTTGCTCGCATCAAGGGGAGCGGGGATCGGATCAACGGGTTTGGGCATCGGGTGCATACGAAGGACCCGCGGACGGCGCGGCTGTTTGAGTTGGCGGCGGAGGCTGGGCTGAAGGAGACCCCCACTTCGCACATCGGGGCCGCGCGGGCGATCGAGCGGGCGTTCGCGGCCATCGGCAAGCCGCTGCCGATCAACGTTGATGGCGCGATCGGGGCGATCCTGGCGGACCTGGGGATGGACCCGCGGGTGTTCAACGGGATCTTCATGATCGCGCGGACGCCGGGGCTGGTGGCGCACGTTGTGGAGGAACAGACGCGGGAGAAGCCGATGCGGAGAATCGATCCGGTGAACCATGCGTACGACGGCCCCTCGCCCGCGTAGGACATACCGAGCGAGGGGCGTCGACGGGCGATTCAGTTGGACACTCGTGCGGGAAGGATGACCGTGCTGAGTCCGGCGAGTTGGAGGCGGCGCTGGAGCGCGTAGGCGGTCTGGTTGTGCAGGAGGCGGTGGTACCAGGCTTCGCGCCCGAAGATGACCTGTCCGGCGAAGAACGTGGGGCGGGAGAACTCGGCCGCGATGGCGAGGCAGAGTTTCTCACCCTCCTCCACGGCGTCGGTGCCGATCACCACGCGGGTTGTGCACGCAATGCCGAGGCGACGCCCGATGCGGGCGTAGTCGTCAAGGGCGGCCGCGGTGCGCTCTCGCAAGGCTTCCATCGACCCTTCACCCTTAAAGACCCCGGAGTCGATCACGCCGACGCTGGCGAAGACAACTCCTTTGAAGTGCTGGGGAAACGCACGAAAAACGTTGAGGGTGGTATGGACTCCAAAGCCGTTGAATCCACCGACAAGAACGACGGCAACCGGGAGCGAGGGGTCGGGCTGCCCTGCGACGAACGGCGCGTCCTCGGGAATCTTCTCCAGACCTTCGAAGGCTCGCTCCAGAGTGCGAGCGACCGACGTGTAGTGTCGGCGCACGAGCAGGCAGATGCCGACCACACCCACGGTGATCGTTAGAGTGATCCAGCCGCCCTCGGAGAACTTCTCGATCACCGTGATGCAGAGTATCGTGGCGCACATCGCGAGACCTACCGCGTGGATGCCGATCTTGTGCCACCAGTCTCGCCGTTGGCGACGCTCACCGATCCAGAAGCGGCACATCGAGGTCTCGGTCATGGAGAAAGTGAGGAAGACGTTGATGCTGTACATCACCACGAGATAGCGGACGTCGCCGCGGGTGGCGATCAGCGCTGCCAGGGCGGCGAGACCCATGAGGACGATCCCGTTCTGGGTGGTGAGCCGCTCGGAGAGCGCCGCACAGCGGCGGGGAACCCACGAATCAACGGCCATGTTGGCGAGGACGCGCGGGCCGTCCATGAAGCCCGCTTGGGCGGCGACGACCAGGATTGCGCCCTCGGCGAGCATGGTGAGCACAACAAAGCCGGAGCCGAGTGGCACGCGCTCGACAAACCGTTCGGCGAGGACGGCGTTCATGGTCTTTCCCGCGACGGGTGAAACGTTCCAGATGAGATAGCACAGGAGCAGACCAGAGGCCGTGAAGGCCAGTGAGGCTGCCATGTAGGCCATGGTGCGTTTTCCGGTGGCGACGCGCGGCGCCCGCATGATCGCCAGACCGTTCGAGACGGCTTCGATGCCCGTGTAGGTTCCACCACCCAGGGAATAGGCGTGGGTGAAGAGGAGGGCCATTCCGCCGACGCCGAGGGTCGCCAGCCCCGCGCGACAATCTCGCGATGCCTCGGAGACCGTCTGGACGAGATGGTCGCGCTGCACGCCGATGCCGATGAAGATCAGCACAAAGTGGGTGATGACGAAGAGGAAGAAGATGGGCGCGAGCACGAGCACGGATTCTCGCACGCCGCGCAGGTTGAGGACGATCATGCCCACGACAAGGAGGACCTCTATCGGGAGTTTGAGGCTGTGCCACTCGATGGGAACGAAACTGAACAGAGCGTCTCCCGCCGCGGCGATGGAGATGGTGATGGTGAGCACGTAGTCCACCAGCAGAGCGGACCCGGAGACGAGGCCGGCCCGCTCGCCGAGGAGTTTGGTCGCGACGACGTAGCCGCCGCCGCCATGGGGGAAGTGCTCGATCACGCGGCTGTAGGCGATGGAGATGACGATGACTGTTGCGGCCATGACAACCGCGAGACCGATGGCCAGATAGGTGTGGGCCCCGAGGGTGCGAAAAGCCTCCTCGGGGCCGTAGGCGGACGAGGAAAGACCATCGGCGCCCAGCCCGATCCATGCGAGGACGGCGACAAGGGTGACCTTGTGGAAAAGCCCCTTATCGTCGAGCGGGCGAGGCGGGCCGATGAGAGCGCGGCGAACGCGCTTGGATAATGGGGCGTCCTTCCCGCGCGCACCGACCGCGCGGGACGTATCCGAACCGGGTTGTAACGATGCCACTGTGCGAACCTCCGAATGCGACAGTGGATGACCACCGACGATCCGGCTGGTGCATCCTTACCAACGCCTACGAGGTGAGCTGACGGGCTCGGGCGGGAAAGGTTCGCCCTACGCAACGGCGCGATTCGCCCCTACAAAGTGGGTCCCCCGCTCTCGCGGCTGTCTCTCCGCGAGACTCGGCGATCTACGCAGATGATAGCCAACCGTAAGCTGGCCGGAGGTCGTTTGCAGCAGATGTGATCATGGTTGTAACTCCTTTTTTTTCAGGCACTTACGTCGGGCAGCCGTCGTGCGCACACGACGCCGATTGGGCCAGGAGCCGCGTCGTCCCCACAGAGAAACCGAAATGCAGACGGCACGGCGACTCTTCCGCTCAAACTCTGGTATGCTGCGTGCCCGCTCGGAGCGGCACGGAGGCTTTCCGATGTGGTCGGCACTCTTTGATGGACAGGCGGCGTGGTTCGGGATCCCGGCGGTGCTGGGCACGGCGGTGTTCGCGCTGCGGCTGTTGATGGTGCTCATCGGGGGGCACGACACGGACTTCGACCACGGGGCACTGGGGGATGCGCACGGAGATGCGGGGCACTCGGATTCGGGAGATGCGCTGAGGCTGCTGACGCTCGAGGGCGGGGCGGCGTTCTTCATGGGGCTGGGATGGGGCGGGCTGGGGGCGCTCAAGGGCGCGGACCTGAGCGTCGGGTGGTCGATCCTGACGGGCTTCGGGTGCGGGGCGGTGCTGCTGCTGGCGCAGGCGGCGATGATGCGGGCGGTGCACAAGCTCCAGGCGAGCGGCAACGTGTCGATCGTGGAGACCGTGGGCCTCGAGGGCGTGGTGTACGTGGCGGTCCCGGCGGCGGGGAAGGGCCGGGGGCTGGTGACGCTGGTGGTGGGCGGGAAGCAGCGCCAGTTCAACGCGCTCTCGGCGGGGAAGGAGATCCCCAGCCAGACGCGGGTGGTTGTGGATCGGGCGAACGACGACAACACGGTGACGGTCCGACGGGCGGGGAGCGCGTGAAACCCGGAGCGCGGTCCGACGGGGCACATTGAGGAGAAGCGAGATGGAACTGCTGGTCATGGGTCAACTCACGCTGGGGATGGAACCGCAATGGTGGCTGGGCCTGATCGGGGCCGGGCTGCTGGTGGGCCTGTTCATCCTGGCGTTCGTGTCGATGCGGTACAAGCGCTGCCCGAGCAACCGCGTGCTCGTGGTCTTCGGACGCGTGGGCGGGGGCCGGGCGAGCAAGTGCATCCACGGCGGCGGCACGTTCGTGGTGCCGCTGATCCAGGACTACGCGTACCTCTCGCTGGAGCCGCTGGCGATCGAGATCCCGCTCGAGGGGGCCCTGTCGCAGAACAACATCCGCGTGAACGTGCCGGCGACGTTCACGGTGGGCGTTTCGACGGACCCGGTGCTCATGAACAACGCGGCGGAGCGACTTCTGAACCTGCCGATCGGGGCGGTTCGGGAGCAGGCCCAGGACATCATCCTCGGGCAGCTGCGCCTGGTGATCGCGACGCTCACAATCGAGGAGATCAACAAGGACCGCGAGAAGTTCATGAACCTGATCAACGAGAACGTTGCGCAGGAGATCAACAAGATCGGGCTGGACCTGATCAACGTGAACATCCGCGACATCACCGACGAGAGCGGGTACATCCAGGCCATCGGCAAGCGGGCCGCGGCGGAGGCGATCAACCGGGCCAAGGTGGAGGTGGCCCAGCAGGAGAAGGAGGGCGCCGTCGGCGAGGCGATCGCCGTTCGCGAGCGGACGGTGCAGGTGGCCAACGAGGCGGCGACGGCCGCGCAGGGGCAGAAGAACGCCGAGCAGGCCCGGCGCGTGGCGGTCTCGGCGATGGAAGCGCAGGCGATCACGGGGGAGGTGCAGGCGAAGCGCGACATGGAGATCGCGGCCGCGCAACGTGAGGCGGAGGCCGTGGCGGCCAAGAAGAAGGCCGAGCAGGAGCAGCGCGTCCGCGTGGCGGATGCGGAGGCGACGGCCAAGACGGGCGAGAACACCGCGTCGGCGACGGTGGCCGAGAGCAACGCGAAACTGGCGGAGGTTCAGGCCGAGGCGAGGCGGCGCGCGGACGTGGCGGCCGCGAAGGCGCTCGAGGCGATCGCGATCGCGCAGCGCGAGCAGGAACTGGCCCGGCTGGCCAAGGAAAACCTGGCGCCGCAGGAGATCGAGAAGAAGCGGATCGAGATCGCGGCCGAGGCGGAGGCGGAGAAGGTGCGGCGCGAGGCCAAGGGGCAGGCGGACGCGACGCTGATGAAGTATCAGGCCGAGGCGACGGGTGTGCAGAAGGTGATGGAGGCCAAGGCCGAGGGGTATCGCAAACTTATCGAGGCGTGCGGGATGGACCCGGCGGTCGGTCCGACGCTGCTGCTCATCGAGCAGTTGCCGAAGCTGGTGGACGCGCAGGTCAGGGCGATCCAGAACCTCAAGATCGACAAGATCGTGGTGTGGGACCAGGGGAAGGGGGCCGACGGGCGGAACGCGACGTCGGACTTCCTGAGCGGGATGATCGGGTCGCTGCCGCGACTGCACGAGCTGGCGCAGCAGGCGGGGATCGAGCTGCCGGCCGCGCTGGGCAAGGTGGCGAGCCGACAGGGCGACACGGGCGCAACGGTGACGCCCGGCAAGTCCGACAAGCCCTCGGGAGAGGCGGCGGCCAGAAAGTAGCTCGCCGCCCCTCCGTGCTCAGCGGCTTAGGGTGGGTTTCACGCCGGCGCCGAGCATCCCCGCGACCGTGGCGCGGGCGACCTCGGCGGCATCGGCCACGCCCCCGCTGTGGCGCGCGATGATCGCGCCGACCAGCACCTGCATCACCTGCTGGGCCATGAACTCGGGGTCCTGCAGGCCCGCCGCGGCGAGCCTCGTTCGGATCAGCTTGAGCAGATGGTGGCGATGTGCGTCGGCCGCCTTGTGGATCGGGTCATTGGGGGACGGAAACTCCATCGCCGCGTTCAGGAACAGGCATCCGCGAAACTCCGGGTCGCGGAACCACTCCCCGAGCTGGTCGAAGAGCGCCAGCACCTGGCCGATCGGATCGCCGTCGGCTCGCCGCCCGATGAATGCCTCGGCGTCGGCGATGTCCTTGCGGTCGCGCTCGTTGAGCACGGCGACGATGAGTTCATCCTTGCTCTCGAAGTGCTTGTACAGCGCCGTCTTGCTGATGCCCACGGCGTCGATGACGCGGTCGAGTCCCACGGCCTGAAAGCCGTGCCTGTAGAAGAGGTCGCCCGCCTCCTCGATGAGTCTCGCTCGCGTGGGGGTCGCCATGGCTGCTCCGCTCGGGTCCGAATGGTGTACCCGGAGTACACCCTGAAGTGTACTTCGAGTCAACCGACCGGACACGACCTGCCCCATAGGTTCCGTCTCCACAACGCGGGGGATGGAGCGGACCGAAGGAGCGAGGCTCAATGCGGATGTACAAGTCTGAAGAACAGTTGGAGCCAGGTCGGCCGGTTCGGGAGGTATGCACTCGGGGAGACCGGCGTGAGATCGACGGGTTGCTGGCCTGGATTCTGGACGATCCCGCGGCGCGGCTGCGGATCTTTGTGCGGGACTGGGCCGGGGTGGATCGCGTCCGCGTCCGAATGGAAGCGGCGGGTCTCGGGGATCGCGTCAGCGTGCACCATCGAGCGGCCCTGGGCTGCCTCGGGGTGCCCAGGGCCCCCTAAGGCTCGCCCCCGAAGCACCGCTCACTCCGGCACACGCCGGGCGAGGCCTGGTCTTGCGGTCGCGAACACCACGTTACATCACATCACATCACACCACACCACATCACACCACAAGGAGGTCCATCATGACAACATTGCCAAGCGCGTCCACCACGTCCACCCCCACCCCCACCCCCACCCCGGGCTGTCCCATGCACCGGCTGTCGCTCTCGCGGATGACGGGATGCGGCATCGCCACCTTTGTCTATGGCCTGCTCGCGTACGCGGCGTTCTTCGGAACGATTCTGTACGCGATCGGCTTCGTCGGAAACTGGTTCGTTCCCAAGTCCATCGACAGCGGGACCGGCGGCGCCCTGCTGCCCTCCCTGCTCGTCAACATCGCTCTGTTGTGCGTGTTCGTCGCCCAGCACACGATCATGGCACGCCCGGGATTCAAGCGCCGGATCACGACGATCATCCCAGCGTCCATCGAGCGCAGCACGTTCGTGCTGCTGGCCAGCGCCTCGCTGATGCTGCTGTTCTGGCTCTGGCAGCCATTGCCGACGATTGTCTGGCGGGTGACCCATCCCTTCGCTGTCTCGGCCCTCATCGGGCTGTCGCTGGTGGGCTGGGGGATCGTCTTTGCCGCGTCCTGCATGGTCAGCCACTGGGACCTCTTCGGGTTGCGGCAGGTCTGGTTCCGGCTTCAGGAACGGGCGTACCGGCCGGTGGGTTTCCGGCTCGTCGGACTGTACCGGCTCGTCCGACACCCGCTCATGCTCGGCTTCCTGATCGCGTTCTGGAGTACGCCCATCATGACCCTCGGGCACCTGTTCTTCGCGATCATGGTGACGGCCTACATCCGTTTGGGGACCTGGATGGAGGAGCGAGACCTCCTGGCCGAGCACGGCGAGCAGTACCTGGCCTATCGGCGCGCCGTTCCGGGGATCATCCCCCTGCCCCGGCGGTTTGGGGGGGAGGCGGGCGCATGAACCCCTTGATCAAGCGCTCCGGCGTCGCTGGCTGCGCCTTCTTTCTGGCCAAGGGATTGGTCTGGCTGGCGATCGTGGGCGGCGCGGCCTGGGCCCGCTGCGCCCCGGACACTTCGAGCCGGCGTTCTGCGGACCCGAAACCCTCGCGTGGGAATATGCTCTGGCCATGCCCACCCACCACACGACCGCCGACATCGCGACGCTCTTTCCCAACCTCATGGACATCAGGGACGGCGCCCTGCGCGACAGGGTTGCGGCCGTGTGGAACGAGGCCCTGACGACGGGGTGCGGCGGGAAGGGGGGGGAAGTTGGGGAGATCCGGGCCCCTCTCCTCTCGCCGCTCGTGGGGGAATAGGCACCGGCCTTCTCGTGGGCCCTCCATATCGTGGGACAGCAAGG
>CALMPG010000038.1 GCA_937871915.1 uncultured Phycisphaerales bacterium | reverse complement strand
GCGCGTGTCCAGCTTCAGAAGGACGCGCCCGTCCAGAAGCACCTCGCCCCCCCGGTTCTCGGCCGGGGGCGAAGGCAGGAGGCCGATCAGCGACATCATCGTCACCGATTTGCCCGAGCCGCTTTCGCCCACGACGCCCAGCACCTCGCCCCCGCCCCTCCCCGCCTCCGACCTCACGGTTTTCCATGCCCACCACTCCCTCCTCCTCGTTGCGTTCCCGCCCGCTCGGCGAGTTCCTCTCCACCCTCGCCGCCAAGTCCCCCACCCCCGGCGGCGGGGCCGTCGCCTCCACGACCGGCGCAATCGCCGCCTCCCTCGCCCACATGGTCGTCGCCTACTCCCTCAACAAGAAGTCCCTCGCCGAGCATCAGCCCGCCCTCCAGCAGGCCTCCGCCGCACTCCTGCGCACCTCCGACCTCTTCCTCGCCCTCGCCGAGGAAGACGCCGCGGCCTACGCCCAGTACAACGAACTCTCCCGCCTCCCCGAGACCGACCCCCGGCGCGCCGCCGAACTCCCCGGCGCGCTGGCGGCCTCCATCAACGCCCCGCGCGCCGTCCTCGGCGCATCCGCTGATCTCCTCCGCCTCCTCGAATCCCTCCGGCCCATCACCAACCCCCACCTGCGCTCCGACCTGGCCATCGCCGCCGTCCTCGCCGAAGCCGCGGCCAAGTCCGCCCACTGGAACATCCACATCAACCTCCCGAACCTCCCCGACCCCGCCCAGCGAAGCAAACTCGACACCGAGTCCCGCACCCTCCTCGCCCAATCCGCCCTCCGGCGCGCCGCCATCGAACAAGCCTGCGCCTGAACCCCTCTTCCTTCTTCCCTCCGCCTTCCCCGCTCCCCCTTCCCTCCTCGAATGCCTTCCATCGACACCACCTCCAACCTCCGCATCGCCATCCTCATGGAGATGCTCGAAGACCTCTCCCGGGCCCAGGACCCCGACGAGGCCTTCCGGGCCTACGCCAAGCGCATCCAGCGCGTCCGCCCCATCGACGCCTACGCCCTCATCGCCACCGCCGACCTCCCCCCCGGCCAGTACAAGGTCACCCGCTGGTTCCGCTCCGAGAAACTCGGTGGCCCCGGACTCTCGGCCACCAAC
The DNA here is from genome assembly GCA_937871915.1 of uncultured Phycisphaerales bacterium. Taxonomy (GTDB): domain Bacteria; phylum Planctomycetota; class Phycisphaerae; order Phycisphaerales; family UBA1924; genus UBA4658. Next base: position 2,336 of record CALMPG010000038.1, on the reverse strand, counting down.
CCCTGGCGCGACTGGGACCGCCTCCCCACCCACTCCGCCGGCTTCGCCGCCTCCGTCATCACCCAGCGCGAGCCCCGGCTCTACCAGGACCTCCGCCCCGGCGCCGACCCCGCCCTGGGCGATCTTCTCCTCGGCATGGGCTCGTGCATGTGCGTCCCGGTCTTCCACTCGGGCGCGATCGCCGCGTGGTCGCTCATGTTCCGCGCCGATCCGCAGGGCTACACCCCCGCCGATCTCGAGGACGACCTGCTCATCGGCAACCTCCTCGCCTCCATGACCCGCAACCTCACCGCCCTCGAGCACATCTCCACACTCAACGCCGCGCTCCGCGAGCAGCTCGAGGCCGTCGCCCGTGTCCAGCGCGCCCTCCTCCCCGCCCACCCGCCCCGCGTCCCCGGCCTCGCCTTCTCTTCCTCCTATCTCCCCAGTTCCTCAGGCGGCGGATCTGGAGGCGACTACTTCGACTACTTTGATCTCGGCCCCTCGCGCATCGGCGTTCTCATCGCCGACGTCTCCGGCCACGGCCCCGCCGCGGCCACCGTCATGGCCATGCTCCACGCCACCCTCCACGCCCGCCCCGAGGTCTGCGTCTCCCCCGCCCTCGCCCTGCGCTTCGCCAACACCCAACTCGCCGCCAGCACCTTCGAGGGCATCCACGCCACCGCCATTCTCGCCGTCATCGACACGGCCGAGCGCACCGTCACCGTCGCCCGCGCCGGCCACCCCCTGCCGCGCCTCCGGCGCGCCAGCGGCCGCATCGAAGACCTCGGCGACCCCGGCGTCGCCCCCCTGGGCATCCTCGCCGAGAACTACCTCCCCACCGAATCCACCACCACCATCGCGCCCGGCGACACCCTCGTGCTCTACACCGACGGTATCACCGAGGCCAAGAGCCCGACGGGCGAGCAGTTCGGCCCCGAACGCCTCGACCAGACGCTCACAGCCGCCGAGCCCGCAACAATCATCCCCAACATCCGCGCCGCCCTCGCACACTTCACCGACAACGCGCTGCGAGAGGACGATCAGACACTCGTGGCCATCGGAGTCGTAACCCCGCCCGCCCCCGCGATGCGCGACTGAGCCCAACTCGCCGCGCACTCCGGACATCGCACCGTCCCGTCGACCGCCCGCAGGCCCCGAAGCGAGAAGCCGCAACTCCCGCACCGCCCCGCGCCGAGCACCATCGCCACGATGCGATTCCCGCGATATTTGCGCAGCCATCGTGACTGCATCACCCCGCCAAGGACGAAGAACGGCATCAGCAGCGCGCCCCACCACCACCCCGACAGCACCGGCCACGTTGCCCGCATCGCCCCCAGCACCACCCACCCCAGCGTGCCCATGCCGAGCAACCAGTAGTGCCCGCCATTGAGGCTGGTGAACACGCCGACCCGCTCCTCCAATGCGTCGACGATCTTGGCCGCACACGCGGGAAGATCGGGATCGCTCTCGCGGCCCTCGCCGTTCCGGGCGGCGACGACGTCGAAGACCGGCACGGCCCGGCCGAGATCGTCGCGTGTCGTGATGGAAAACCGCGACATGCCCGATCGTAGAGACGGCGGGCACGCCCCGTGTGCGAGTACCCTTCCCAATGCCCAACGCCTCGCCGACTCCCCCCGAATGGTTCGCCACGCCCGACCCCGAGCGCGGCCGCGACGGCACCGGCCTCTCCTTCTCCTGCACCATGTGCGGCAACTGCTGCTCCGGCCCGGCGGGCTACATCATCGTCTCCGACGACGAGATCGCCGCGCTGGCCAAGCGCCTCAAGGTCACCGTCGCGGCCTTCACCGCCGACTACACGCACATGAGCGAAGAGGGCCGATCCCTCAACGAGAAGAAGTCCGCGGCGGGCCTCGATTGCATCTTCCTCGACCGCGAAAAAATCCCCGGCAAGGCCGTCTGCGGCGTCTACGAAGACCGTCCCATCCAGTGCCGCACCTGGCCCTTCTGGCCCAGCGTCATCAAGACCCGCCAGACCTGGGAACGCGCCAAACGCACCTGCCCCGGCATCGACAACGGCAAGAAACACACCCTCGTCCAGATCCGCATCGCCCGCGACACGTTCGATATCTGAATGTGCACCATCCCCACGACCAACTCGCCGCGGACTGGCTGAGCGCGATCGCCCGTCCCGACCTCCGCGCCGCCCTCGAATCCATCTACGCGGACGCGGCCGCCGCCATCGCCCAGCGCGCCGTAGGCGCCGGCGTCGGCCGTCATCAGTAGCGGTCCGGAGCTCATGGCTGAACGCTCCTGCTGTCCTTCGCTCAGTTGCCCGGCCGGCAGCGTGGCGGCACCTGGACCGATGCCGTGGCATCAGTGAAGGCATCCAAGGC
>CALMPG010000037.1 GCA_937871915.1 uncultured Phycisphaerales bacterium | reverse complement strand
CGGCGACTCCCTCCGAGACCTCCACCACCTCGCCGACGCCATGCGCCAATACCACTCCGCCTGGCTCACCCACGCCCTCCAGCGCGGCGTGCGCCCGCCCCGAATCCCCGTCCGCAAAGTAGACGACGGCGGATGGACCGCCCTCGTCCAAACCCCCGAAGGCCGCGCCTGGGCCGAAGAGTTCTGGCAAGGCGCCCTCGCCCACCCCGACGCCGGATAACCAACGCTCCACCCCGCGCCGCGCGCCATTCCCCGCCCACATCCGGGGCATCCGCCGCACCTTCCCCCGCATCCTTCGTACATCCCACACCCCACTTCGCTCTACACTGCGCTCCCGACCGACCCCCATTCACCCGATCTCCACACGATGTCCCAACTCCAATCCTGCTCCCTCAACCGTACCTGGGTGCTCAAGATGAGCATCTTCATCGTCGTCCTCTTCGGCTTCGGTTTCTGGGCCCTCTTCGACGCCGCCTACCTCTACCCCTCGCGCGGCCTCGGCTACGCCTCCCTCAAACTCCGCGACTTCCTCGCCTCCGCCGAATCCGCCGGCCTCCTCCGCGCCGACAAAATCGCCTTCCCCGACCCCAAGGCCGAACTCGCCCGCCTCAACGACAAGCACGAGGACCTCGCCAACACCGCCCGCCGCGAGGGCGCCGACGCCCGCGCCGCCGCCATGGACCTCGCCCGCCGCGAATACCTCCTCGCCCTCGACGTCGTCTGGAGACTCTCCCCCGCCGAAAAACCCATCGGCGACTTCACCCAGAACACCCCCGGCCTTCCCCCCGTCGCCCACGCCCTCTTCTTCACCCCAGCCACCGGCGAGGGCATCGACCAGTCCACCGAGCCCGGCAAGCCCGCCCGTCGCGACACCCTCGACCCCCAGAAACTCCTCGCCCAGCTCCGCGCCTACTGGGCCTCCACGCCCCCCGCCACCGCCCTCTCGCGATGGGACCTCCCCGTGCAGTGGTTCTTCGTCCTCGTCGGCTTCGCCGGCGGCGGGTACCTGCTCATGCTCCTCCTGCGCTGCCGCGCCGCCGCCCGCCGCATCACCTTCGATTCCGACGCCCAGCGCCTCACCCTCGCCACCGGCCAGAGCATGACCCCCGCCGACCTCCGCGACATCGACAAACGCCTCTGGCACAAGTTCTACGCCACCCTCATCACCGAGAGCGGCCAGGAGCACAAGGTGGACCTCCTCCGCTACGTCCCCCTCGAAGACTGGGTCCTCCAGATGGAGCGCACCCGCTTCCCCGAGCGCGCCGCCGAGCAGGACAAGCCCGACGACAACGCCAACGACGCCCCCGCGCCCGAAGCCGATGCCGACGAACCCGCCAAGGCCGAGTGACCAATCCGCAAAGCGCAGAACGCCCGGCGCAACGCAAGGCTCTCGTTCTTCCCCCGCCCGACTTCGTTTGCCACTTGCCATTTGCCATCTCCCATGTCCCCCTGGCTCGCCCAACTCCTCATCGCCCTCGCCCTCACGCTCATCAACATCATCGGCGTCGCCGTCACCGCGATCCTCCTCCCCGGCATCTGGCTCATGCTCCTCTGCGCCGGCCTCGCCCAGTGGTGGCAGCGCGCCCTCTACGGCACCTGGATGTTCTCCTGGTGGACCCTCGGCCTCTGCACCGCCCTCGCACTCCTCGCCGAGATCATCGAGTTCGCCGCCTCCGCCATCGGCGCTTCCAGGTTCGGCGGCTCCCGCTGGGGCGGCGCGGGCGCCATCCTCGGCGCCGTCCTCGGCGCCATCGCCGGCTCCCTCGTCGTGCCCATCCTCGGCACCATCGTCGGCGCGGCCGCCGGAGCCTTCCTCGGCGCACTCCTCTCCGAACGACACATCGCCAAACGCTCCTGGCAGGACGCCAACCGCGCCGGCACCGGCGCGGCCATCGGCCGCCTCTCCGCCACCCTCGTCAAGGTCATCATCGCCTGCCTCGTCGCCATCGCGCTGTCGGTTGACGCCCTCGTCCCCTAACCACGTCTTCTCGCGGTTATTGCGGTAGACTCTCTCCCGCGGACCGATGATCGATGGAGTCCCAAAGAGCCTCTCGCGTAGGCGAGAGGAACGCCATGTGTGTTTCGGGGGGCTTTGTTTCGGAGTGCCGATGGCATCCTCAAAGAGCAAGGAAGCGCGTCCGATCCCCGCCCCGACCTCCACCCAGCCCACGCCGACGAAACCCCCGGCCTCCGCCGGCGCGACCGACACCCAACTCAAGCACTTCGTCCTCGACACCAACGTCCTGCTCCACAACCCGAACGCCCCGTTCGTGTTCAAGGAGCACCACGTCGTCATCCCCTTCGCCGTCATCGAGGAACTCGACAAGCTCAAGCGCACCAACGACGACGTCGGCCGCAACGCCCGCGAGTGCATCCGCCACCTCGACCGCCTCCGCTCCCAGGGCCGCCTCACCGAGGGCGTCAAGTGGGGCGAGCACAGCCCCGTCGCCGGCCAGGCCTCGAGCTCGTCGGGCAATGGGGGCGCCACCGGCGACGTCCGCATCGACGTCGCCGAGCACACCCGCCCCAGCGTCCTCGCCGAGGACTCCCCCGACAACCGCATCATCGCCGTCGCCTGGGCCCTCCACTCCGCCGGCAAGCGGGCCGTCTTCGTCTCCAAGGACCTCAACGCCCGCATCAAGTCCGACGCCCTGGGCATCCGCACCGAGGACTTCGAGAACCAGAAGGTCGACGCCGACCGCCTCTACACCGGCTTCCTCTCCGCCACCGTCGATGGCGCCCTCATCGACGAGTTGTACTCCGAGCGCATGCTCGCCGTCGAGCGCGTCAAGGACGCCCTCACCCGCCCGCTCCCGGACCACGAGGGCGGCGGCACGTACTCGCAGCCCGTGGTCTCCAACCAGTTCATCATCCTGCGCGACTCCGGCGATGAGGGCCACACCGGCCTCGCCCGCCGACTGGCCGACACCGACCACCTCATCCCCGTCAACCAGCCGCGCAAGCCCATCTACGGCATCCTCCCCCGCAACGTCGGCCAGACCATGGCCTTCGACCTGCTCATGGACGATGAGGTCCGCCTCGTCACCCTCCTCGGCAGCGCGGGCACGGGCAAGACGCTCCTGGCCGTCGCGGCCGGAATGGCCAAGACCTTCAACGACCAGCGCTACGAGAAACTCCTCGTCGCCCGCCCCATCATGCCCCTCGGGCGCGACATCGGCTACCTCCCCGGCGACAAGGACGAGAAGCTCACCGCCTGGATGCAGCCCATCTTCGACAACCTCACCTACCTCCTCTCCGCACGCGGCTCCTCCATGCAGATCGGCGGCTCGAGCGACTCGCAGTCGAGCGAGATGAAGATCCGCAAGCTCATGGCCGACGGAAAGCTCGTGCTTGAACCCCTCACCTACATCCGCGGGCGCTCCATCCCCCACCAGTTCATGATCGTGGATGAGGCGCAGAACCTGACGCCCCACGAGATCAAGACCATCGTCAGCCGCGTCGGCGAGGGGACGAAGGTGGTCCTCACCGGCGACATCCAGCAGATCGACAACCCGTACCTGGACCAGTCGTCCAACGGCCTGTCGTACCTCATCGAGAAGATGAAGGGCCTGAGCGTCGTCGGCCATGTCTCGCTCACCAAGAGCGAGCGGAGCGAACTGGCGAGTTTGGCGGCGGAGTTGTTGTGATCGGCGGTGAGAAGTGAAGAGTGAGAAGTGAGAAGCAAGAACGAACAGCCGGGAGCGATGGGCTCCTGGCTGTTTTTCTTGATGGCTTGGCGGGGTGGACGCCAAGGCGGCCGCTTTGGGGCGGAGCCCGGCGTCAGCGGTGGGATGGGGTGGGGTCGCGGGCTCGGGCGGTGGTGCCGGCGATGGTGAGGAGGGTTGCGGCGGAGTGTGCCGCGGATGAACACGGATGACACGGATTGGTTTGGGGCGATTCAGTGGTGTGGCAGGCGCAGGGGGTTGGGGTGCGCGTCACGGAGAGTTGCACCCCTTCGGGGTGCGGATCCGCTTGGGGGCCTGGATCCGGGGTTTCGCTCGAAGACTCGCTCAACCCCCCACACCCCCGGCTCTTGGCTGTCAGCCCTTCGGGCTGAGGAGACGGCGCGGAGGGTTGTGAGGGATCGGGGGGGTCGGAGGGGTCCGGCCTTCGCTCGCGCGAAGGGCTCGTAGAGGCGTGGATGCCCAGCGCGTTGTCGCGGGCAGGGTTGTCTGGTGATGTTTGGTTGGCTTCGCGGGCGTCGTGTTCGTTGAGGGTGACCTCGGAGAGGCGGGGGAGGATGGTGAAGCGGGTGGGGTTGTCGGAGGAGGAAGAGGGGAGATTAGGATTAGGATTAGGATCAGGATCAG
>CALMPG010000036.1 GCA_937871915.1 uncultured Phycisphaerales bacterium | reverse complement strand
GCCCCCCGCTTGTCCGCCCCCCCCCTTCGCCCCGCCGCCCTCCCCCTTCCCCTCTACCCTCCCCCCCCATGACCGACGCCGAGCGGAAACGCCTCCCCACCGACACCGACGACGGCCTGCTGCTCATCATCAGCGGCCCCTCCGGCGTCGGCAAGACCACCATCACCCGCGCCGTCGAACGCTCCATCCCCGGCGCGGTCTTCAGCGTCTCCGCCACCACCCGCCAGAAGCGCCCCACCGACGTCGAGGGCGTGGACTACCACTTCGTCGACGACGCCACCTTCGACCAGATGGTCAAGGACGACGCCTTCCTCGAGCACGTGAACCTCTTCGGCAAAAAATACGGCACCCCCCGCAAATGGGTCGACGAGCAGCTCGCCCGCGGCCGCCTGGTCATCCTCGAGATCGACGTCGTCGGCGCCATCAAGGTCAAGGGCCACATGCCCGAGGCCTTCGGCGTCTTCGTCCTCCCCCCCAGCGAGGAGGTCCTCCTCGAACGCCTCCGCGCCCGCAAGCGCGAGGGCGAGGACGAGATCCTTCGCCGCTTCGCCGAGGCCAAACGCGAGATCCAGCAGGCCCGCGCCTGCGGCGTCTACGACCGCTTCATCGTCAACGACAAGCTCGAACTGGCCATCCAGCAGGCCATCGCCGCCGTCCTCGGCCGCATGCAGCAGTGAACCCCGCCCCGCGCGCCCCCTCCGCCCTCACACCTTCGCCAGTTCCGGCGGCATCGCCGCCTCCGCAGGGAGCACCGTGCCGTACATGAACTCCTCGCGCACGATCTGCCCGTCCCGGACGGTGTACACGCCCACCTCCTCCATGATCGTCCGCCGCCCCGTCGCCTTGTCCTCCACATCCATCTTGAACTTGATCGCAAACCCCGTCGAGCCGACATACGGCCCCTCCGCCGACGCCCCCAGCACCATGTTCGCCGCGTTCCAGAACGAGTTCTTCGCCTGCACGTTCTTGAACCCGCGCCACGCCAGCCCGCCCCCCTCGATGCACTCGAGCCTCCCCGACCACAGCCGCGTGTTGATCTCGTACTGCCCCCCGTTGAACGCCGCCACCACCTCGCGCCCAACCTGCTCCGGCGTCGCCCCCTTCCCCGTCGAGATCCGCATCGGGCTGCCCGGGAACGCCGGCGCGCCCGCCGCCGCCGCCGCGGCCGGCGCCTTGGCCCTGGACTTCACCTTCGTCGCCTTCTTCTTCACGCCGCCCGCCCGCTTGGCAACCTTCGAGGCCTTCTTCGCCGACGACTTCTTGACAACCTTCTTGCGGGCCATGGCGAATTCTCCAAACGGCGAAAGTGGGGGAGCAGCGGAGCCGGAGCCAGAGAGAGCCTTCCAACGGGGTGGTATAGCACCCCCCGCACCCACGCGGCAACAAACCCCGCCAGATTCACCATCACTCGGCATTCGGCACTAACTAATCGCCAACCGCGGCGTCGCCCTCCCCGCCCGCACCGCCGCCAGCGCGCCCTGATTCTCCACATTCCCCACCAGCCGCTCCAACGCCTCCACCAGCGGCCGATTCCGCGCCGACGCCTCCGTGAAGTTCCCCGTCGGGTCCCCGCTGTCCGACCGTTCTCGCAGCCCCATGTTGATCGGCACCGCCCCAAGGAACGGCACCCCGAGCCGCTGCGCCATCGCCTGCGCCCCGCCGCGCCCGAAGATGTCGTACTCCTTCCCGTCATCCCCCACAAACCAACTCATGTTCTCCACCACCCCCAGAACCTCGATCCCGAGCTGCTGGAACATCCTCGCCGCCCGCACCGCATCGTCCTGCGCCACCTTCTGCGGCGTGCACACCACCACCGCCCCCGTCAACCTCAGCATCTGCGCCATCGTCAGCGCCACATCCCCCGTCCCCGGTGGCAGGTCGATGATCAGGTAATCCAACTCTCCCCACGCCGTCTGCTCGACGAGTTGCTTGAACGCCCCGTGCGCCATCGGCCCGCGCCAGATCAGCGGCTTCTCCGGGTCCACCAGCTTCCCGATCGTCATCGCCTTCAGCCCATGCACCAGCAGCGGCTGGATCATGTTCCCCTTGATGTTCACGTCCACGCCCCCGAGCCCCAGCATCGTCGGCAGCGACGGCCCATAGATGTCCCCGTCCATCAGCCCGACACTGTGCCCCTTGCGCGCCAGCCCCACGGCCAGATTCACCGCCACCGTCGATTTTCCCACGCCCCCCTTCCCCGCTCCCACGGCGATGATGTGCCTCACCCCGGGCAGCGGCGACGCCTGCTCGCTCGCCGGCGGAATCGGAATCGGTCGGTGTCCCGCCGCCGGCGCGGCCTGCGCCGCCGCTCCGCTCGGCATCTCATCCGTCATCTCCACATGCACCTCGCGCAGCGCCTCCCCCGCCTGCGCCGCGTGCTCCCGAACCGCCGCCTCGAGGCGCTTCCCCATCGCCCCCCGCTGCTCCGCGGGCACCCGCCCCGCGGGGATCCGCACGCTCGCGTACCCATCGCAGTACGACACCTTCGCCACCGCACCCGGTGGCGCCACCCGGCCCAGGGCCGCACGAATCGACTCTTTGTCAATGGACATGCCCGAGTGTACGAGCCCCGGGACACCCCGACGGTCCCCGGCGGGCCCGGGCACCCCGACGGTCCCCCGGCGGATGTCTTTGCCCCACTCCCCAAAATCAGCGCAGCGCCCAATCCCCCCATCGCGCCCCACACCCGCCCTCACTCCCCCACGGCCTCTCGCACTCTCCGGATCCGCTCCGCATACGGCGACCCGCCCAACTTCGCGTCCAGCAGTTCCAGCCGCTTGATCTGGATCCGGATATCCGGCGAGCGGGCCCCATCCGTGTTCTGCGCTTGCAGAATCGTCAGCATGTCGCTCCACGCCGCCCAATACGCCGGGTCCCGCGCCGCCGACCCCGGAGCCCCCTCCAGCCGATCCGCCAGATCTCGCAGCGTCGCAACCGCCTCTCCCTCCTGCCCCGCAAGCCGCTGCGCCCGCGCCAGCGCCAGCCGATACCGGCTCCACAGCGCCGCCCCCGGCCGATCCACCGGCCCGCCCGCGAGTTCCCCCAGCGTCTCCAGCGCACGCGGATCATCCACCCCCACCCGCGCCTCCCCCAGCAGCACCGCCAGCGCGGGAGCCCGCGCCGCATCCCGCGTCCGCGCCCACGAGAGCATCCGCGAGACCCGCGCCACGATCGCCCCCCACTCCCCCCGCGCCGCCTCCCGCCCCGCCGTGTCCGACCGAACCACCGCCCTCGTCCGCATCCCCTCCAGCGCGCCCGCCACCGCCTCCGACAGCGCCCGCGCCGTGTTCTCCGCCCCCCCCGTCGCCGGCAACGACTCCAGCGTCTCCAGCGCCCGATCGATCGTCTCCCCCGTCGGCGACGCGCCCAGATCCCCGATGCTCAGCCGCGCCGACTCCCGCCTCCACCGATCCCCATGCTCCGTGTCCGTCCGAAGCAGGATCGCCAGCGCACTCCGCATCGCCCCCGTGCGGGCCTTCCACGCCTCGCCGAGGTCCCCCGCCGCCTGCTGCTTCCCGAACCGGTCCCCGATCCCCCGCGACCCCAGCCCCGCCCGCCCCTCCCGCCAGCCGGTTTTCCCGGATACACGGGTTTTTGTGTGGGCAAGCGTCGAATTCGACCGCCACCTTGCAACTGGCGTTGCGGGGCGACGTTACATTATCATGATCGCGAGACGGAACCGCCGGTCAGGTCCCCTGCACGGCGTCTGCGTCCCCTGGGA
>CALMPG010000035.1 GCA_937871915.1 uncultured Phycisphaerales bacterium | reverse complement strand
ATTGGGTGTCGCCGGGTCTGGTGGGGAGGGGGTGCCGGGGGGGGGAGGGCGGGGGGGGCGGGGCCGGGGTGCCCGGGCACCGACCGCGGAAGGCAGCGGTGGGTGGGGCGGTCGGGGCCACGTGCCCACCTGCCACGACCGGGTGGTTCGGGCCGCGGCCGGCGAGGGAGAGGCGCGAATGGTGTTGCGAGGCGCCAGTGTCGTCGGTTTGCGTTCGAGCACGGGTCGCCGGGCTTGGATTGTCTCCGACCATCGCCGATTTCGTACGGTCGTTGGGTTTGGGAACTCCGCGCGTCGTTCCGGCGACCCGTGGCACGAGCGGTGATTCGGGCCACCCGCCGCTACTCAGTCTTTTTTCGCGCCGCACACGCGCCGAACATCCCGTGACTCGGCGCTAACTGAATGGCATTCCTCAAAGCAGCAGTCGGTGGCACGGTCGCGGCCACCCGCCACGAGCAGTGATTCGGGCCACCCGCCGGCACAAAGGTACTGCCACCCGCCACGGCCGCGCCGCGAGATCGGGCACCCTTCCCGCGCCCCCACTCAACTGCCCGTGTCGGAGTCCGTCCGTGCGGGGTGAGGGGGTGGAGTGCTGCCTGCCGCCTGCGAGGGGCATGGCTGCAAGGTCGGAATACTGAAGCGATCGCCCCTCTTGAAGCCGACAGGCAACGCAGGGCTCTTGATTCCAAACGGGCCCATCCCCCTCGAGGTGTAGTACATCCGACCTGGATCATCCGTCCAGCGTCCGCAGCAGAGGAGGCAAATGCGTGTGTCGCTCGCGGAATGCCCCTCGACCCACACGTCAATCCACTCCGGGCACCTGCCGTCGCGCACAAGCACGCCCGCCGCTTGTTCCAGCGTCAGACAGGGATACTCGCGGCCGTTGTCCTCTGGGTAGACGCGCTCCTCGGCCGCCGCGTGTCCATAGTGCGACTGATTCAGGAACACGTGAAAGCGTGCCGTCTCCGGGAGATCGTTCACGGAATAGCTCCGCGCGAACGCGACAGATGCCGCAACGGCTTTTTCCAAGAGATGGTTGAACTCGTGCTGCGTCATGCCAGCGGATCACTACGCCGTTGGTTCACAACCACCGCGCCACGATGACCTTGGACTCGGTGTAGAACTTGGCCGCGTCTTCGCCGCTCGCGTGGAGGTCGCCGTAGAAGGAGTGTTTCCATCCGGCGACCCCCCAGGGGAAGACGGCCATGGGGGCGGGGACGCCGACGACGCTGAGGATGGGGGTGATGGAGGTGGGGTGCATGGGACGGCGGGGCTATGGAAGCACCAGAAGCGAACGGTCGTGGTCTTGGCCGAACTCTTCGATGATCGGACGGGCGCGGAGGAGGATTTCAAGAACCTGACTGGAGGGGCCGTTGCCGCTGCGGAGCCAGACGACCTTTGGCGGGTGGCCGCGTGTGAAACTGAGAACTTGGAAGTCCTCGTCCTTGGTGGCGATGGCGAAACCGCCGGCGCGAGCGAAATCCCAGATGGCGTTGTCGTCGCTGGTGTCGAGGTTGTGGAGGAGGACGTGGGTGGTGCCGGGGAATGACGGCTCCAGCAGGGGGACGAGGAGACGGGAGAGGGGCTGATCAAGCAGCAGCCTCACGCCGAGAGTCTCCAGCCGCCGCTGGTGAAGTCGGCCGCGAAGGCGAGGGCGGCGGAGATGTCCTCGTCGGTAATTTCGGGGAAATCGCGGCGGATGTCTTCGCGGGTCATCTTGGCCGCGAGCCAGCCGAGGACGTCGCCGACGGTGATGCGCATGCCTCGGATGCAGGGCTTGCCGCCGCGCTTGCCGGGCTCGATGGTGATGATCTGGCGGTAGTCCACGGGGTAAGTATAGGGGATTATGGGGGATTGGGGGGAGGGCTACATCCACCGCGCCACGACTACCTTGGACTCGGTGTAGAACTTCGCCGCGTCTTCGCCGTTGGCGTGGAGGTCGCCGTAGAAGGAGTTTTTCCATCCGGCGAAGGGGAAGACGGCCATGGGGGCGGGGACGCCGACGTTGATGCCGACCATGCCGACCTGGGCGCGGGTCTTGAAGCGGCGGGCGTTGTAGCCGCTGGAGGTGAAGATGACGCCCATGTTGCCGTACTTGGAGCGGTTGAGGGTGGCGAGGGCGGCGTCGAGGGTTTGTTCGCGGACGAGGGAGAGGACGGGGCCGAAGATTTCGTTCTCGAGGATGTCCATGCCGGGGCGGACGTTGTCGAAGATTGTGGGGGGAACGAAGCAGCCGGAACCGCCACCGAGTGGCGGGGGAACCGGAGACCCGCCACGGAGTGTCGGGGTACCCGAGCCGAAGATGCAGGTGGAGCCGTCTTTCTTGCCGGACTCGATAAATCCGAGGATCCGCTCCTGGCTGGACTTGTCGATGACTGGGCCCATGTTGACGCCCGCTTCGCCGCCGGGGCCGACCTTGAGCTTGGCCGCGGCTGCTTTGACTTTGGGGATGAACCAGTCTGGCGTGTCGCCGACGAGGATGGCGACGGAGCCGGCGAGGCAGCGCTGGCCGGAGTTGCCGAAGGCGGAGCCGACGACGCCCTCGACGGCGGCGTCCTGGTTGGCGTCGGGCATGATGACCATGTAGTTTTTGGCGCCGCACATGCACTGGGCGCGTTTGCCGGCGGCACAGGCGGTCTTGTAGATGTGGTGGCCGACCTTGGTGGAGCCGACGAAGGAGACGGCGCGGACGTCGTCGTGGGTGATCAGATGATCGACGACGCTGGGGCCGCCGGTGACGAGGTTGAGGACGCCCTTGGGGAGGCCGGCCTCGTGGGCGAGCTCGACCTCGCGGACGGCGGAGAGGGGGACTTTCTCGCTGGGCTTGAGGATGAAGGTGTTGCCGCAGGCGACGGCCATGGGCCACATCCAGAGGGGGACCATGACGGGGAAGTTGAAGGGCGTGATGCCGACGCAGACGCCGAGGGGGACGCGATCGACGGAGGAGTCGATGCCGACGCCGGACTTGTCTTCGGTGCGGCAGAAGGAGGAGGAGACGGCGATCTGGGGGAGGGTGCGGCCCATCATGAGGACGGGGGCGGAGCAGGCGAACTCGACGCAGTCGATGCCGCGCCGGACGTCGCCGTTGGCCTCGGCCTTGGTCTTGCCGTGCTCGCGGACGATCAGGTTGGCGAGTTCCTCGAAGTGCTCCTCGAGTTTGTTCTTGTAGCGGAAGAGGAACTGGCAGCGGTCGCCGACGGGCGTGGCGGCCCAGGCGGGGAAGGCATCGACGGCCGCGGCGACGGCGGCGTCGGCGGCGCGGATGTTGTCGAGTTCGGCGTGGGCGATGGTCTCGCCGGTGGCGGGGTTGATGACCGCGTGGGGTTTGGAGGATTGGGGGGAGGGGAGGGTGCGGGAGCCGGCGATGAAGTTGGGGACGGTGTTTGCCATGGGGAGCCTCGGGATGGGACCGATGGGACGAATAGGGTGAATGGGACCTATGGAGTGGTGCATGGATCGTAGGTGTTCGGGGGCTGTGCCTATTTTTGGGGCAGATGCCCAGCCCCCCCACTTCCCCCGGAATCCTGTTTACGGCGTTTGAGCCGAGCGGGGATGATCATGCCTCGGCGGTGATCGCGGAGTTGCGGAAGCGGTGGACGGCGGAGGAGCTGCCGATCTATGCGTGGGGGGGGCCGAAGATGCGGGCGGCGGGGGCGGAGCTGATCGAGGAGACGGGGGCGAACGCGGTGATGGGGGTGCCGGGGGCGGGGAAGATCGTGGAGCACGTGAAGATCCACAAGCGGATCGAGCGGTGGATGGCGGAGGGGCGGGCGGGGATCCACGTGCCGGTGGACTCGCCGGGGGCGAACTTTCCGGTGGCGAGGGTGGCCAAGAAGGCGGGGCTGCGGGTGGTGCACCTGGTGGCGCCGCAGGTGTGGGCGTGGGCTCCGTGGCGGATCCGGAAGTTGCGGAAGCGGACGGACCTGGTGTTGTGTCTGTTGCCGTTCGAGGAAGAGTGGTTCATGGCGCGCGGGGTGCCGGCGAAGTTTGTGGGGCATCCGCTGTTTGATGAGCCGCTGGATCTGGAGGCGATCGGGAAGCGGGCGGAGGAGTATGGGGGGAGGATCAATCCTCCCCTTGGGGTGGCGAACGTGCCGCGCACATCACTGGCTGGCAAGCAGCCAGTGCCACCCAACTCGGGCGGGGCCGTCGGGCCGCGCGTGGCATTGATGCCGGGGTCACGGCCGCAGGAGATGGTGCGGTGTTTTCCGGTGTTGCTGGATGCGTTCAACCGGCTGCGGCGGGACTTTCCGGGGACGCTGGGGATGGTGGCGGCGACGAAGCCGGATGTGGTGCGGAAGTTGCAGGAGTTGGCGGCCGCGCATGGAGGGTGGCCGAGCGGGCTGGGGATCGTGACGGGTGACACGGACGCGGTGGTGCGGTGGTGCGACTATGCGATGGTGGTGAGCGGGACGGTGACGCTGCAGATCGCGCGGCAGGCCAAGCCGATGGTGGCTGTGTATTGCCCGTCGTGGGTGATGTGGCAACTGGTGATCCGGTGGCTGGTGAGCACGGAGCTGTTCACGCTGCCGAACCTGATCGCGGGCCGCCGGGTGATTCCGGAGCTGATCCCGCACTTCGGGGACGGGGATGCGCTGGCGGTGGAGGTGATCAAGTTCATGCGGCGGCCGGGGTATGCGGAGGACCAGCGGGAGAACCTGGCGGCGGTGTGCAGGCGGTTTGCGGGGAAGAGTTGCGCGGCGAATGCGGCGGAGGCGATTGAGCGGTTTGCGGGAATAGTGCCCAGTGCTCAGTGCCGAGTGCCCAGTGGGGTTGTGGCCGCGGTTTGACTGGGCACTGGGCACTGGGCACTTTCTACTCTTTTCGTAGGGCGATGAGGCAGATGGTGCAGGTGGTGTTGCCGATGCGGTCGGGGATGGGGAGGTGGCGGAGATGGGGCGAAGAGATGGTGATGGGGAGGTCTTTGGCGCGGGCTCGCTGCATGAGGACTTCGAGGTCGTGGCGGGCGGTGGACTTCGTGTCGGTGAAGAGGATGATGGCGGCGGCGGCGTGGTGGATTCGCTCGTCGGCGGAGAGTTTGGAGAGGTCGGCGAGGGGGTTGCGGGTGAGTTCGGTGGTGTATTTGCGGTTGGGGCCGGGGAGGCCGGCGGTGTTGGTGTATTGGCCGAGGGTTTTGAGTTCGAGCCAGAAGGCGGATTCGGGGGGGACGGAGAATCTCAAGTCTGAGATTTCAGATTTCAGATGTGGAGAGCCGGGGGCGAGGTGGGAGGTGGAGAGGGATTCGAAGAGGGTGCCCTGGAGATCCGCGGCGTCTTTGCGGCGCTGTTTTTCGTTGTGGAGGGAGTCGTCGAGGGATTGGTTGGGCTGTGGGGTGAGGACGAGGTCGCAGCGCTGGCGGTCGCGGGGGATTGGGAGGGGGAGGGCGTCGGATTCCCCGCTGGGTGCGATTTGTTCGCCGCGCCCGCCACGGAGTGTCGGGGTACCCGCAGGCGGGGTACCCGGGCGGAGTTTGCGGGTCCACTCGTGGGGGTAGGGCTGTTCGCGGAGGACGCCGAAGCCGGAGGTGGAGAGGCCGTGGGCGATGATGGTGTGGAGGGCGACTTCGCCGAGGGCGTCGAGGCCGTAGACGGCTTGCTCTTCGCGGAGGAGCGAGTCGTGGGCGCGGAGGGATTCGGCGAGGGCGTCGGCGATTTGGTCGGGGGACCACATGGATGGGGGACGGTATTGGTGGTGGCTGGCGGGCGGGCCCGGGCTTGCGCCCGGGCCTCTGTTTTGTTGCGGCGGTACACTTGGGGACTATGCCGCGAATCACCCGTGCTGCGTTGATCCAGTGCTCGAATCCGCTTGCCGACGAGAAGGATCTGAACAGGGTCAAGGCGGCGATGATCGAAAAGCACCTACCGCTGATCCGACAGGCGGCGGAGAAGGGGGCGAATGTGTGCTGCCTGCAGGAGATCTTCTACGGGCCGTATTTCTGCGCGGAGCAGGACCCGAGGTGGTACGCGACGGCGGAGCCGATGCCGGATGGGCCGACGGTGAAGTTGATGCAGGATCTCGCGAAGAAGCACGGGATGGTGATGGTGGTGCCGATGTACGAGGTGGAGAACACGGGCGTGTACTACAACACGGCCGCGGTGATTGATGAGACGGGGAAGTACCTCGGGAAGTATCGGAAGAAGCACATCCCCCACTGTCTGCCGGGGTTTTGGGAGAAGTTCTACTTCAAGCCGGGGAACGGAGATGGCGAGGGTGGCGGGTATCCGGTGTTCCAGACGCGGTTCGGGAAGATCGGGGTGTACATCTGCTATGACCGGCACTTCCCGGAGGGAGCGCGGGAGCTGGGCTTGAATGGGGCGGAGATTGTGTTCAATCCGTCGGCGACGGTGGCGGGGCTCAGCGAGTATCTGTGGAAACTCGAGCAGCCGGCGCACGCGGTGGCGAACCAGTACTACGTGGGGGCGATCAACCGCGTGGGGACGGAGAAGCCGTGGTGCATCGGGGAGTTCTATGGGCAGAGCTACTTCTGCAACCCGCGCGGGAAGATCATGGTGGAGGGGTCGCGGGACAAGGATGAGGTGGTGGTGGCGGACCTGGACCTGGACATGATCCAGGAGGTTCGGAACGTGTGGCAGTTTTATCGGGATCGGCGGCCGGAGACGTATTCGCGGATTGCGGAGGCGTGAGGATGTTGCGGACTTGACGCAAGGATGTCGCGGTTTGATGCCGGGAGGCGAGGGTCTCTACGTGGAGGAACTATGAGCCAGCCCGTTTCTTCGATCGTGCGAACTGTGGCCGCGATTGCCATCGGGGGTTTCTCGCTCTTGTGCGCCGGATTGTTGATGGGCGGCCAGTCGCGACCGATGGCCGCGGCTCCATCGACGTACGCGGAGTTAACGAAGTCCAGCGATGGCTGGTCCGGCAACCCGGGAGGCGCAAATGCCATGTGGCAGTTCAGCGACGGACACCGTGTAGTTCCGCCCGAAGCTATTCGCGCCGAGTTCAAGATCGGTCGTGACGATCGCTCAACCGCGACGGAACTCGTGAATGCAATCGCGGATCGAGGGTGGGACTTGCTCTCGCATTCCGAGTGCAGCGTGTGCACGGTACCAGATGTTCGCGAAGGCACCTCAATGGGATCCGGCCGGGTGTACGTGACCGAACGTTGGTGGTTTAAGCGACGATGATATTCAGCGCCCGATGGCGCGGCGGAGTTCGATCTCGGCGAGGGCGGCTTTTTCCTGGAGGTCGATGAGTTTGAGGCGGGCGTCGATGGCGCTCTGGCGGGACTCGAGGAGGACGGTGAGGTCGGTCTGGCCGGCGGCGAAGGCGCGCTGGGCGAGGGTGAGGTTGGTGTCGGAGAGGGCGGCGACTTCGGATTCGTAGCGGGCGGCGAGGGAGCGGGCGGATTTGGCGGTGATGAAGGCCGCGCGGGCCTCGGCGATGGCGTTCTGCTCGATCTCGTCGGCTTCGAGGGCGAGGCGGAGGGCCTGGGCGCGGGCCTTGGCGATGCGGGCGTCGCCGGTGTCGAAGATGGGGATGGAGGCGGAGATGGAGGGGCCGAGCTCCTTGCGTTTGTCGTCGGTGCGGGCGAAGGCGGGGCCGGCGGAGAGGTCGAGGCGGGATTTCTTTTCGATGTTGATGTGGGCGAGGGCGCTGTCGGCGGCGGCGCGGGCGGCGGCGATGTCGAGGCGGTCGGCGCGGGCGGCGGCGATGATGTCGGGGTCGGAGTCGGGGAGTGGGGTTGGGGGTTGGGTGTCGGGGGTTGCCGTGCCCGGGCTTGCGCCCGGGCCTCTGTTTGAGGCGGTGAAGTCGGCGGGGTGGTCGGCGAGGCCGAGGCGGGCGAGGAGCTCGCGCTTGCGGAGGTCGAGGTCGGTGGTGCGCTGCTGGAGTTCGGCGCTGAGGCGGGCGAGGGCGAGGCGCTGGCGGTTGACCTCGAGGGAGTTGTCCTCGCCGGCGGCGAGGCGGCGGCGGCTGGTCTCGACGGCGTGCTCGGCGGCGGTGACGGATTCCCGCATGGGGTCGAGCGCGGACTGGGCGAAGAGGACGCGGGCGTGGGCGGCGCGGGCGGCGGCGACGGTGCGGAGGGCGAGGTCGCTGGCGGCGAGGACCTGCTCGCGGAGTGCGGCGTCGGCGGCGGTTTGGCGGTCGGCGCGGGAGAGGAGGGCGGCGAGTTGCTGGGTGAGGCTGACGCCGATGGCGGCCGCGCCTCCGGAGCCGTCGATGGGGAAGCCGAGGTCGATGGCGAGGGCGGGGTTGGGGAGGAGGCCGGCCTGGACGAGATCGGCGCGGGCGGCGGCGATGCGCTGGAGGGAGGCTCGCAGGCGCGGGTCGTGGGTGAGGGCCTGACGGGCGGCGTCGGTGGAGGTGAGGTCGGCGGGGAGGGGCTCGGAGGCGGCGGCGGTGAACCAGTCGGGGAGGAGGCCGGTGCGCTGGGTGACGGTGGCGGCGGCGCGGGAGATATCGGGGGCGGGGTCGAGGGACTTGGCGCAGGAGGGGAG
>CALMPG010000034.1 GCA_937871915.1 uncultured Phycisphaerales bacterium | reverse complement strand
CCCGCGATGTCTACGAACTCCCCCTCTCCCCCAACCTCAACAACACCCCCGCCATCCTCATGGTCGCCTCCGACCGCGTCTCCGCCTTCGACGTGGTCATGCCCACCCCCATCACCGGCAAGGGCACACTCCTCACCGAGATCGCCACCTGGTGGTTCGGCTTCATCGCCAGGCACAACCTCGCCGAGACCCACCTCCTCTCCACCAGCGTCGACGACCTCCCCCCCAGCGCCATCCCCGACCAGGCCACCCGCGACTTCCTCCAAAGCCGCATCACCATCGGCCGCGCCTGCCGCGTCATCCCCGTCGAGTGCGTCGTGCGCGGCTATCTCGAAGGCTCGGGATGGAAGGAGTACCAGCAGACCGGCGAGGTCTGCGGCGTCAAACTCCCGCGCGGCCTCAAGCAGTGCGACAAACTCCCCGAGCCCATCTTCACCCCCGCCACCAAGGCCGCCGTCGGCCACGACGAGAACATCTCCTTCGCCGCCGCCGCCGACGCCGTCGGCCTCGAGACCGCCGGCATCCTCCGCGACCTCTCCCTGAGCATCTACAACGCCGCCGCGGCCCACGCCCTCTCGCGCGGCATCATCATCGCCGACACCAAGTTCGAGTTCGGCCTCCCCGCCGGCGAGGAGCACAAGCAAGGGCGCGTCTGGACCCAGCCCATCCTCATCGACGAGGCCCTCACCCCCGACTCCTCCCGCTTCTGGCCCGCCGACACCTACCAGCCAGGCGGCCCCCAGAAGAGTTTCGACAAGCAGTTCCTCCGCGAATACCTCGAAGAACTCGTCAACAACGGGAAGTGGAACAAACAGGCCCCGGGCCCGGAACTCCCGGAGCGGGTGGTGCAAGGAACGCTGGACAAATACCGCGCGGCGAGGGATCGGCTGTGCAGCCCAGTGCCCAGTGCCCAGTGCCCAGTGCCCAGTCCGTGAGACACATCGTCCGGGTCAGCGCCGTTACGCGATCGTGCGCCGCCGAACCGATGCTCGAAGCCCGGCGATGATCCGCGACACCTCGCTGCACATCGAGTAGATGTTGTCAAACCTGCCTCTGTCGATCAGGCCGTCGTCGAGCGCGGCATACAGGTCCGATCGCAACTCGCCGCACGAGCCCTGCGCGATCGTCAGAAAACGGTGAAACTCCGGTCGGCTGTGCTTCTCAAACCCCTCGGCGATATTGGCCATGATCGACCTGGCCGCCCGTCGCATCTGATCGGCCATGCTCGGATCGCGCCGAAACACTGCCTCGCGAGTGACCTGACCAACGTTCGCCCGAAGCAGTCGGGCCTTCTGCCACGCGATCAGGTCCTCAAACCGTTCAACTCTGTTGCCCATCATGCCCTCCAAACGTGCCCCAGTCTACCAACGCCGCAAGAATCCTGGGCACTGGGCACTGGGCACTGGGCACTGGGCACTGGGCACTGGGCACTACTTCATCTCCACCCGCCCCTTCCCCTCAAACTCCGCCACATCCCGCAGCATCTGCTCCCGGCACGGCCCGAGCACCTCCGGCGGCGGCGGCGGGAACCACACGTCGAACGCCGGCGCCCCCTGCGACTCGAGCGACTTGATCTGCTCGTGCATCGGGAACCGCTCGAGCATGGCATACGTCCGGCACCGCAGGTCCCCCGGCGCCCGCCGGTACATGATCGGCCCGTTGGGAAGCCCCGCCATCTGGATCATCTGCGCGAACACGTTCGACGCGTACACGTCGAAGGGCGGGAACCCCATCCGCCCCACCTGCCCCGCGTTCTTGGTCACCCACGTCTGGAACGCCCGCGACCGCTGATACTGCTCGTGGAAGAGCCGCGCGTAGTTGAACGCGTTCAGGAACACCCTCTCGTCCCCCCGCAACAGCCCGCCCACGTACGCCTGCGCCAGCGACCCGGAGATCTCCTGCTGCGCCACCACCGGGCTGTCCTCCCGGTCCTCCCCCCGGATCTGGTCGATCACGAACTCGTCGATCGGCTTGGAGTACATCGCGATCTTGTACTCCAGGTTGTTCTGGTTCAGCTCCGGGTCCGTCCGCAGCTTGCTCAGATAGTCCGCCGCCAGGTCCTTGTCCCCGCGCCGGTACAGATACCGGATCGCGTCCACCATGAAGTTCTCGTACCCCGCCCAGAAAAACCGGTACGGCCTCGAGTGGTCCTTCTCGTACTTCGACCGCTCCACCATGTCCCGAAGGGCCTGCCGGTACACGTCCACGTACTCGGTGTTGGGCAGCGTCAGGTAGAACTGCGGGTTGAGCACGTCGAACGACAGGTCCCCCGTGCGGAAGAGCTCCTGCACCGCCTGGATCGTCAGCCGGTCCGTGTTGAGAATGTCGAAGTCCTTGATGTTCTGCTCGCCCACCCTCCGCAGCGTCTCCTCCACGCCCCGGTGCGACCAGTACACCGCGTGCGCCGCCGGGTGCCGCCAGTCCAGCGGCCCGTAGTGCTCGGTGTACCGCAGCATCAGCCGCGGGTCCATGTGGTAGTCCCGCACCAGCACCCGCTTGCGCGCAAACGCCACCACCGCGCTGCCCACCTCCGGCCGAACCTTCACCGAGCCCGCCCCCGCGATCAGACGCGCCAAGGGGTCGCTGGCCAGCACCGGCGGCACGATCCCCGTCCCCGCCGCCCCACGCATCTGCGCATCCACGATCTCGAAGTGCTTGAGAAACTCCATGTCCAGCTCGTGCCCGCAGTCCCGCTTGATCGCCGCGATCACCTCCCCGCACTCCTTGCCGAACCGCGACCGCGCATCCGCCCGCTCCAGGGTGTCCCCCGCCACCGGGCGAGGCGAGACGAGCTCCTGCTCCGTGTCCGGCGCGCCGGCGATCGGCCCGATCCACCGCTTGATGTACATCTCCTTGAGCTTGCCCGTCCCCATGTCCTCCAGCCGGAGCTGCGGCGGCGAGCCGACGACATACGACCACTCCAGCGCAAACTGCCGCTTGTAGTACGCGTGCGCATCGTCCATGTACCCCTGCACCTTGTGCAGGTGGATCCACGCCAGCTCCCGCTGGATCCCAAGGTCGTTGGGGCAGTTGGCGATCCCGTCGCCCCGCAAGAGCCGGATCCCCGCCTGCACCCAGTTCCACCGCTCCTGCGGCGTCTGCGTCGTCACCGAGATGTTGTACGCCAGGTTCCACGCGTGGAACTGCCACACCTTGGGAAACCGCGGCTGGAGCTTCGTGATCGTCCGCGCCAGGTCCACCGCCTCGTAGTACTTCCCCTCCTGCTTCAGGTCGTTGGCCCGGATCCACAGATAGTTCACGAACAGCCCGCGGAACGCCCCCATCGCGATCCCCAGGGCCACCGCCGGCGGGTCCCCCGCCTCCGCCTTCTCGGCATACACCAGCTTGTGCTTCCCCACCGACGCGGAAATCTGCGTCGCCAGCACCCCCGACACGCCCATGAACACGATCATGCACGCCACGGCGATGAGTTGGATGACACGATCCCGTTTCATGACTTGCACCCTTCGAAGAACCCGGTCCGGACACCACCACAGAGCCACAGAGAAGAGCGACGCACACGCCAATCCCATCCCACCAGCATCCGCTCCTTCCACCTTCTCGCCCCCGCGGACAGACCATCCCCCGCGTCCTCCCCGCCCGCTCTGTGCCTCTGTGCCTCTGTGCCTCTGTGGTGATCCTGTTTCTACTGCCCCGAGTACGTCGCGAGTTCGCGGTGCCTGAAGATCAGCACCCCGATCCCGTACAGCCCCGCCGTGATCATCCCCAGCGCCACCGCCGCCAGCCCCACCGTCGACCACCCCAGCAACTGCCCGTCCACCAGGTTCGCCGTCGGCCTCAGGTCCGCGTAGTGCTTCCCCGCCCACGCGATGGGCAGCGCGATCGTCCGGATCGCCACGATGAAGTAGTTCACGTTCCCCTTCCCGTCGTCGGCGTTGAAATACTCCAGCGACGTGCTCAGGAACCCCGCGCTCTCCGCGATCAGGAACGTCCCGAACGCGATCAGCGCGGCCACCGCGAACGACAGGAACGTCGCCGAGCACACCCCCACCATCGCCAGAAACGCCAGCTTCATCCACAGCACCAGCATCACCCGCAAAAAGTTCCCCTCGTACCCGCCCACCGCGAACGAGAGCTCCAGCCCGTCGGGCGGGATCGTCATCACGTCCGGGTTCTTCCAGTCCGCCTCGTGCTCCTTCGGATCTGGGTTCGACATCCGCATGAAGATGTCCCCGTTGGTGAT
This sequence comes from uncultured Phycisphaerales bacterium, assembly GCA_937871915.1. Classification (GTDB taxonomy): domain Bacteria; phylum Planctomycetota; class Phycisphaerae; order Phycisphaerales; family UBA1924; genus UBA4658. The sequence goes on along the minus strand of CALMPG010000034.1, from coordinate 7,112 downwards.
CAGGATCGGCAGCACCGCCATCTCCCTCGCCCCCGGCGCGATCCGCCCCTCCTCGTCGGCCGCCGGCGGGGCCAGGTCGATCGACGCCGGCGAGATCGGGATCGTCAGCGTCTGCCCCAGCGGCACCTCCTGCACCCGCGGCGCGGCGTTGGGCATCTGGAAACTCACCCGCGCCGTCGCCCGCGGATCGTCCGCCCCGATGCTCACCTTGTAGCGAAGCGTCATCGACCGGTTCTGCTGCCTCACCTCCTCCAGCCCCGAGAACAAAAACCCGCGTGTCTCCCCCGGCTGCAGCGACAGATACCGCGTCCGCAGCTCCTCCCGCAGGTCCGCGAGCATCCTCGCCCGATTCTCGTCCGTGTCCGGGAAGAGCGGATCGCTGGCCCGGGCCCGCTTCATCCGCGATTCAACTTCCTTCGCCTCCTCCTCCGCCTTCCACGTCGGCAGCTCCGGCCGCATCGAGATCCGCGCCGCCAGCACCTGCGTCTCCAGCACCAGCCGGTCCTCGTTGATCGCCTTCCCCGCCGCCACGTACGGCGCGATCTCCCGGTCCGTCCCCGTCCCCGCCAGCTGATTCCGCAGATCCCCCGTGAAGGCAACCACCCCCGCCCCCGCCACCGTCAGCAGCCCCCCCGCGATCCCCACCACCCCCAGCCACTTGCCCAGCAGATACTCCCACGCCGCCACCGGCTTGGTCATCGTCTGCCAGATGATCTTGTCCCGCTGCTCGAACGCCACCGTCGCCACGCTCAGAAACAGCACCAGCGCCGCGATCACCCAGAACGTCGCCCCCGTCCCGTACTGCAGGAACGTCTGCACCCGGTACCGCAGCGGCGCCTCCGCGTCCAGCAATCGCGGCAGCAGCGTGAGCCCGCCGATCAGCAGCATGATCAGCACGATCGACACCCGCATCCGGATCGCCTCGCTCACCACGTTCTTCGCGATCGCCGTCAGGGCCCACGGCCCGCTCAGGGCCAGCTTCAGCAGCTCCAGCAGGATGAACAGGCTCAGCGTCAGCGCCCCGATCCCCGCCACGATCCACGCCCACCCCGCCGCCAGTTGCCCCGCTGCCTGCATCACCCACAGCGCGCTCGGATGCTCCGGATCGCCCCGCGACATGCTCGCCAGACGCCTGGCCAGCCCCACCATCTCGTCGTCCCCCGCCCCGTAGTACCCGAACATCCGCACCGTCAGCGCCGCCATCAGCGGCGCCAGCGACACCAGCATCACCCCAAGGCACGTCAGCCCCACCCCCAGCCCCACCACCCCCCGCCAGAGCACGCCCGCCACCCCGATCCCCGCCAGCACCACCGTCGTGTCCGCCTTGCGCGCCAGAATCTCGTTCACCAGCCGCTCGTTCGTCGCCGCCGCCTCGTACCGCGCTTTGGCCGCCTCGGCCTCCTGCTGCTCCGCGGGTGTCAGCGCTTTGTCCTTGGGTGTTTCCGGCGGCCGAAGCGCCTCGATGGCGGCGTGGTCCACCATCGGCTTGTTGGCGTCCGCCCCCTGCCAGATCGCGTAGGTCAGCCCGCACCAGATCGCGATCGCCGCGATCCCGCACGACGCCCCCACCTTGAACCACAAGGCGTGCTGCTCCCGATCGATCCGCCCCAGCCATTCACGCCACTTCATTGGGCACCCCCACGCTCCGCGTGGGGTTCATCCTTGAACCACGTCATTGGGTACCCCCACGCCCCGCGTGGGGATCATCCCCGAGCAACGACCCGATCACGCTCTGGTCCACATCGCTCGCCTTCGGCGCAGGCTTGGGTGGCACCGGCGGCTTGCCGCCGGTGGTGCTCGAATCGGGCCGCCCGGATTCCCCCGCCGGCTCCTTCGCCCCCAGCAGATCCCCGATCACGCTCGTGTCCGGCCCCGTCGGCCCGGCAGGGGTGGGGTGCTCGCCCGCCCGCGCCGTGATCGGTTCCTCCGCCGTGAGCAACCTCGAGATGAGCTCCTGCCCGCTCGCCGGGGCCTCCTCCCCCTCCCCGCGAAGGAACGCCGCCGTCCGCCCCCCGTGCTGCGCCCCCGCAGTCGAGAGCTTCTCCGCCCGGGCCTGCTCCACGATCCCAACGAACAGGTCCTCGAGCTTCTGGCGCGGCTTCGACACCCGCTCCACCGACTTCTCCCCGCCGCTCCGCTCGCGGATCAGCGCGTCGATCGCGCTGATCGTCGCGTCGTCGAGCGCATCGGTCTCGATCGTCGTCCGGTCGTGGGCCTCGAGGAGCTCGTCGCACGTCCCCGCGGCCCGGATCTTCCCGCCGTAGAGAATCACCATCCGGTCCACGCAGTCCTCAACGTCGCCCAGCAGGTGGCTCGACAGGATCACCGTCTTCCCCCGCCGCCCCAAATCGAGGATCAGGTCCTTGATCTGGCGCGTGCCGATCGGGTCCAGCCCCGTCGTCGGCTCGTCGAGGATCAGCAGCTCCGGATCGTTGATGAGCGCCTGCGCGATCCCGATCCGCCGCTGCATGCCCTTGGAATACTCGCGAACCGGCCGGAACTGCACCGCCGTCAGCCCCACCATCTCCAGCAGCTCGTCGATCCGCCGGGCCCGCGTCGAGGCGTCGAGCTCGAAGAGCTTCGCGTAGTAGTCCAGCGTCTCCCGCGCGTTGAGAAACTGGTACAGGTAGCTCTCCTCGGGCAGGTACCCGATCCGCCTCTTGGCCCCGACGTCCGTGGGCAGCTTCCCGAACACGCTGCACCGCCCCGTGCTCTTGTGCAAGAGGCCCAGCAGGATCTTGATCGTCGTGCTCTTCCCCGATCCGTTGGGCCCCAGCAGCCCGAAGATCTCCCCCCGCCGAACCTCGAACGTCACATCGTCCACCGCCCGCACCCGGTCGCGCATCCAGAAGTCCTTGAACACCTTCGTCAGGTGCTCAACAACCACGATGCGCTCAACCGCCGCGCCAGACCCACGCTCCGCTCGAACTGTGCTCATCACTTGGCTCATATATGGTCAACCGGGCACCGGGCACCGGGCACTGGGCACCGGGCACTGGGCACTGGGCACTCATCCCCCCTCGAGCGAGTTGCCCTCCAACTTCTTCCGATAGATCTCGTCCGCCCGCTCCTTCACCCGCTTCGCCGCCGCGTCCTCCGCCTCCTTGGCCGCCAGACGCATCTTCACCTGCTTGTCCACCTCCGGATCCTTGTTGATCCGCAGCACCAGCCGCTCCAGGTTCGGCGGCAGCAGCATCGTCTGCAGCGTCTCCGACCTCGAGAACGCCGTGTACGCGTCCGTCCACTCCCCCGACAAAAACACCTGCGGGTTCGACCGGAACGCCCCCAGCTTCGCCGCGTACGCCGACGCCTCCGCCCGCGCCCGGCTCACCACGCTCGTGCGATACTGCATCGCGTCCGACAGCCGCGTGCTCACCTGCCCCGACACCGTCGCGTGCACCTCCTTCCCGTCTATCACCACCGTCCTGCGCTGCATCAGGTCGTGGATCCGCCCCAGCGTCGCCTCCGCCTCCGCCGTCTTCCCGGCCTGCAGCCGCGACTCGTACACGTCGATCTGCGACAGGATCACCCCCGCCCCCTCGCCCGCGGCCTGCGCCAGCTTGTTCTGCGCCTCCGCCTGCGCGTCCGTCCGCTCCGTCCCCGCCCGCGCCTGGGCCGACTGCACGTCGTTGAACGACTTGATCACAAACCGCGGCGGGATCTGGTCCACCTTCTTGAACTGCTGCAGCTCGATCCCCACGTCCATCTGGTTGAGCAGCTTCTGCGCCTCCTCCTTCGCCACCACGTCCACCCGCCGGAAGTTCTTCTTCTCCGATTGGTCGTAGAGCACCTCGTCCACCGTCATCGTCGCCGCCGCCACCACCACCCCCCGACGGATCGCCGCCGTCACGATCTGCCGCTCCGTCGATTCCCGGTCCTTGTCCTCCTGCGGGTCGCTGGCGATCCGCTCGAGCGTCGTCGGCCCGTCCGAGCCGTCCTTGCGCCGATACGTCACCTGCCAGCGCGTGTGCACCATGAACCCGTCGGCCGTCAGCAGCGCGCCGTCGGAATCCGGATCCAGGAAATCCCGCCCGCCGTCGGCCAGCCCCTGCTGCCGCTTCGCCGGGTCGTTGAGCGTGTCCTCCTCCGTCTTGGACAGGCTCGGGAAGAACGCCCGCTTCACGTCCACGAACTCGTCGGTCCGCTTCACCTTCAGAACGTCCCCGAACGGCGAGGGCCAGCTGATCACCGCCCCCGGCGGCAGGCCACGCTCCACGATCTTCCCCAGCGTCACCCGCATCCCCACCTCCGACGTCTCGATCTGCGTCAGCCCGCTCGCCGCGAACAGCACGATCATCACCACGATCGACGCCAGCAGCAGCCGGTACGCGATCCGCAACGCGTCCGCCAGCGACTTGTTCGCCGGGTCCATCAGGTCGCCCACCGACTGCGCCCTGTGCCCCTCCCCCTGGCGCAGCGTCACGCTCGCGGCCCGCCTCCGCCGCGCATCGCCCCCGCCCGGACCCCCGCCGGCATTCGTTCCTGGCATCGTGCTCATCGCGATCCCCCCGCCACCGGCGCCGCGCCGGCCTCATCCCCGACCGGCCCGCCCCCGATCTTCGCCCCGATCACGTCGTTGAGCTCCGGCGCCGGCGGACGCCCGCTCCGGAACTTCTTGGCCGCGTCCGGACGGAACATGTCGAAGCCCGGCAGCCACGTCGGCAGCACCAGCGTCGTCCGCTTGCCCGAGAAGTTCCGCAGAAAGTCCATGTTCTGGATGAACACCGCCAGCTGCGGGTCCTGCTTCATCTGCGCCAGATACTGCGCCGCCTCCACGTCCCCCTGGCTCTTGATCGTCGCCGCCAGCTGCTCGGCGAACTTCTGGATCTTCGTCGCGTTGTTCTCCGCCTCCGAGCGGATCCGCGACGCGTCGCTCGTCCCCTGCACGTTGATCGCGTTGGCGATCTTGTCCCGGGCCGCCTTCATCGTCTTGAACACCTCGCGCGTCGTCTCCGGCGGCAGCCCGATCCCCGAGATCCCCACCGCCACCGGCTCGATCCCGTACGTGCTCAGCGCCGACGTGGACTCCCCCGTCCCCCTCAGGTCCGCCAGCATCGCCGCCTCCAGCGCGGGCAGCTTCGTGCCGCTCTCGTCCGCGCTGATCAGCTCGCTCACCTTGAACCGCGACACCGCCCCCGCCGCCGCCCGCAGCTTCGCCTCCAGGATCTTCTCCGCCTCGACGTAGTGCCGGCGAGCATCCCCCTCCCCCGCGCCCCCGAAGCGCTTGTAGAACTCCAGCGGGTCGCTCACCCGCCACGTCAGAAAGCTCGTCACGATCACCTGGCTCTTCTCGGCCGTCTGCTTCGTCTCCTGCTTGGCCTGGATGAACCTCACCCGCTTGTCGTAGGTGATCACCTTCTGGAACGGGTACGGCCACTTGAACCGCAGCCCCTCCTCGTTGATCACGCTCGACGCGTCCGCCTTGCCGAACGTGGTCACCACCGCCGCCTCGTTGAAGCGCACCACGTACGTCACCATGAACCCCAGCACCACCAGCAGCACCAGCACAATAATCAGAATACGTTGCACAGTCCTGTCTCCGATCGTGAGGTCCCAATCCCATAGCCTCAAACGCCGTTGTTCACTCCCGCCCCCCCCCCCCCCCCCCCCCCCCTTTATTTATTTGGCGGGCTGGAAATGCTCCCCCCCCCGTTGTTGGCCTCTAGGGTCGTCTCCCCCCGCGTCGGCCCGCCCGCCCTTCCGATGTACAGCCGCGCATCCCGCAGCGCCTCCCTGAGCGTGTCGAAATACAGCTTCGTCACATACACGTCCGGCGCCGCCCGATACCCCGCGATCTGCCCCACAAACGCGTCCGACGCCGCCCGCGCCGTCATGTGCCGCGACCACCGCGCCGCCCGCGCGTTCTGGATCGTCGACGCCGCCGTGCCCCCCGCCGCGATCACCAGCTTCTCAACCTCCTCCTGCTTCGCCCGGATCGCCCCCTCTTCGGCGTTCCGCGCCCCAAGCGCGTCGAGCTCGTCGATCGCCTTCACGATCCCCGCCGCCGTCCGCGTGTCCCCCGCGACCTCGATCACCTTCGTGTCCGCGTCCTTCAGCGCCGAGTAGATCTGCCCCGATCGCATGTGCGACGCCTTCACCACGTCCTCGAACGCCGCCGCCGCCTCGCGCGGCGGATGCACCCCCTCCACCCCCACGAACACCACCCTCACCCCCGCCCCACGCCCGCCCAGCCTGGCAAACTCCTCCGTCAGCCGCTTCTTCAGCCGCGTCGCGATCGTCTCCCGCCCGTCCCCCAGCACCTCGTCGATCCGCATCGTCCCAAGCAGCTCCAGCGCCGCGCGCTGCCCGATCGCCCGCAGCGTCTCCTCCACCTGCTCCGGCGTCCCCAGCGCATAGTACTTCGCGAAGTCGTCGATCACGTAGTACAGCGGAATCTCCACCACCGCCAGGTACACGTCCTTCGGCCCCGTCCCCTCCTCGGTCCCCTCGCTCGCCGCCGCGTCCTCCGCCGCCGGTCGAACCAGGAAATACTCCTCCTGGACCCCGTGGTCGTTGGTCCACAGGATCGCCTTGTTCCCCTTCATGTCCGGCTCTTTCCCCCCAAGGTCCAGCCGACGCACGATCGTCGTCTTGTACGTCTCGATCCGCCCCAGCGGCCACGGCAACTTCAGATACGGCCCCGGCCCCAGCGCGCCCCCGATCTGCTTGCCCATCCGCACATACAGCCCCTGCTCGTTGGGCTGCACGATCCCGACGCACGAGAGCAGCCACACCACCACCACCCCAAGAAGCACCAGCGCCGTCACCGACCGCGTCAGCAACTGGTAGAACCAGTTCCCCGTCACGTCGAACCCGAACTGATAGTTCAACGCATCCCCGATGCTCGCCGCGATCCGGTCCGGCGCGGCCGCGAAACTCAGTATCTTCGAGTCCAGCGCGGGCCGCGGAAACTCCCCCGCCTTCCGCGGGCTGTACATCCCCGCCAACAGGCTCAGGATCGCCTCCGCCCCCAGCACGATCATCACCCACGGCCACACCACGTGCAGCCACATCGCCGGCTCCGCCGGGCCCCACTTGTCGATGAACTGCACGATCACCGTCAGCAGCCCGACGAGCGCCGCCCCCACCGCCACGCCCGCCCCCGCCCGCAG
>CALMPG010000033.1 GCA_937871915.1 uncultured Phycisphaerales bacterium | reverse complement strand
GGCTCGGGGGCGGGGGTTGGGGCGTTGGGGGTGGTGGGGGTGGCGACGGGATTGGCCAGGCCGTCCTCGGCCCAGAGGTGGAGCGAGCCGATGCGCTGGCCGGGGGGGCCGGGGCTCTCGCTGGACCACTGGGCATGGAGGACCAGGAGCGAGGTGGAGGCGGGTGATGCGATGGCGGAACTCACGCGGGCGATCCCCCCGGGAAGAAGAGCGGGCCCGAGGCCCGAGGTGTGATGCGAATGAGGGCGGTGGGAGTCGAACCCACGACCTGCGGATTAAAAGTCCGTTGCTCTACCAACTGAGCTACGCCCTCGAAACACTCGTGCGCGGTCCGGGGCGGCAAGCCCAATTCAGTGCGCCGAGCGCAAGGGTAGGTCGAGACTTCGGGTGGTTTCCGCTGGTTTGAGGGTTTCTTGGCGCAATGTGGGCGTGGTGAACCGGTTGTCGGCGTCCACAAAAGAAAAAGGCCCCGGAGATGGTCTCCGGGGCCTTGGCCGCGAGTGTGCGAGCGGATCAGGAGGGAGTGCCGAGGGTGCCCAGGGGCGTGCCGAGGGAGCCGAAACCGCCGCCGAGGAAGCCGTCGTAGTGGCCCATGAACGCGACGACGGGGACGGCCGCGGCGACGCGGACGCCGTAGAAGGAGCCGACGCCGGGGACGGTGCCGGGATTGGCGCGGGATCCGGTGATGAAGTCGAAGACGTTGTAGTTGGCGGTGGCGCGGGCGGGGACGGTGCGGCGGAAGACCTCGGAGGTGCCGTCGTTGTAGTTGATGGCGATCTCGACGGTCTGGTCGGTGACGGAGGGGTTGAAGACGCGCAGGAACTCCTTGACGAGGTTGCCCTGTGCGGGGCGGAAGCCGTCGCCGAAGAGCCACTGGGTCGAGGCGGCGGAGGTGAGCGTGGAGCCGCTGGAGCCGACGGAGGTCTGGTTGGGGAGGCTGACGGTGACGGGCTGGGTGGAGTCGTAGAGCACCGAGTAGGCCTGGCCGACGGGGAAGCCCACGAGCGAGGAGACGCTGAAGCCGCCGGAGGAGCGGGCGGGGACGATGAGCGTGCGGCGGTAGGAAGAGGAGTTGGCGAAGGCGAAGGTGAAGGTGACGGTGGCCTGGGTGGCGTTCGTGTTGAGCACGCGGACGGACTCGCTGGTGGCGGTGAGGCCGACCTGGCCCTGCGAGGTGCCGCCGGTGGTGGATCCGGCGGAGGGGAGGCCGGTGGTGCCGTAGCCGTTGCCGGCGCCGATGTCGTAGTGGGTGAGGGCGGCGACGATGGGCTGCTCGGAATCGAGGCGGGCGGCGAAGGTGCCGCTGGGGATGTTGAGGGCGCTGACGGACCAGCCGCCGCGCCGGCCGGCCTCGACGTTCTGGGTGAAGGTCTGGGCGACTTGTCCGGAGGCGCCGAAGAAGGTGAGGGTGACCTTGGTGGTGACGGTGGAGGGATTGACGAAGACGATGACGTCGGCCATCGTGGAGGTCTTCTGGACCTGGGCGAAGGTCCAGGTGGTGGACTGGGTGCTCAGGGCGGAGACGCCGGTGGTGATGCCGAAGTCGTAGTGGCTGAACTCGGCGCCGATGGGGGCGCTGGAGCGGACCTCGAGGGCGTAGGGGGTGTCCTTGAAGACGCCGGGGCGGCCGGAGATCAGGCTGAGCACGCGTCCGGGGAGGCCGCCGCCGCCGCTGGTGCCGGCGGCGTAGTTGGCGGGGTTGGTGAGGGTGATGCCGGCGCGGCTGTTGGCGGGGATGACGCCGGTGGTCTCGTCGGTGGCGGAGTCGTAGAGGACCTCGGAGACGGGGAGGGAGTAGATGCCGCTCTTCTCGTAGTGGGCGATGACGACGACGCGGACGGGCGTGGAGCCGCCGTTGACGATGGGGAGGAAGGAGTTGGCGCGGTTGTTGGCGTAGCCCTCGGGGTAGTAGAGGGAGTAGGGGAGGGAGGAGCCGTTGAGGGAGCCGGAGGTGGGGATGCCGACGAGGTGGCCCGATCCGGTGTCGTTGTCGACCTGATCGAAGAGGCCGGCGACCTGGGCGGTGGAGGAGCCGGCGAAGATGAAGTAGCGGAAGGTGATGGTCTGGGTGGGGCCGAGGACGCCGAGGTTGAAGGCGACGGACATGTCGGCCTGTCCGGCGGCGCCGAGGTCGGCCATGGAGGTGTCGGGATCGACGGGGGAGGCGAGGAGGGCGAAGGGATCGCGGGCGACGCCGGGGGCGGTGAAGCCGGTGACGACGTTGTAGGTCCCGGCGGCGGCGCCGAGGCCGATGGTGTAGGTGGACCCGCCGGAGGCGAAGGAGGAGGTGGCCAGGCGCATGGAGCCGTTCTTGACGTTGTTGAGCGTGAGGCCCTGGGTGACCGGATCGATGACGGGGAGGTTGAGGCCCTGGCGGGCGCCGACGCCCTCGAGCCAGGCGACGTTGTTCATGACGAGGGTGGTGCGGTTGGTGAGGGAGACGTCGATGGCGATGAACTGGTCGTTGACGCCGAAGGAGATGGAGCGGCGGACGCCGAGGCCGCGGTAGACGCCGGAGGCGACGACGCGCCGGTTGGCGAAGTCGCTCTCGTTGGCGACGGCCATGGGGAGGTCGGTCTGGGAGTGGTCGCCGGTGTTGCGGACGACGAAGTTGTCGAAGACCGCGCCGAAGTAGGTGGAGATGGCGCCGTTGTTGAGGAGGTACTCGAGGCCGTCGAGGCTGAGGCCCTTGGGGGAGGTTCCGACGGGGAGGCCGATGGCGCCGTTGGAGTTGACGCCGACGGAGAGGCGGTTGCCGGAGAGGACGCGCGGGCCTTCGGAGATTCCGCCGGCGACGGAGATGGTGAGGGTGTACTCGCCGGTGGCGTCGCTGGGCGAGCCGGAGCCGCCCTCGGCGGGGATGTAGTCGTGGTTGCCGAGATCGCCGGGGTTGGCCGAGTTGGAGCCGCCGGAGACGCCGACGTAGTAGGTGCCCGCGCTGGCGACGACGAAGTTCACGAGGTTGGTCGTGACGGCGTGGCGGCGGTCGGCGCGGATCTCGTTGCCGGTGGCGTCGAAGAGGCGGAGGATGGTCTTGACCGATCCGGAGGTGACGATGGTGCTGGCGGTGATGGTGGTGCCGGCGCCGGCGACGAAGCGGAAGAGGTCCACGTCGCGGAGGCCGAAGGCGCCGTCGCCGACGAAGGCCTGGAAGGTGGCGGCGCCGTTGGTGTCGATGCCGGAGTCGGTGGCGAGGAAGGTGGTGTCGTTGAGCTCGAAGGGACCGGTGATGTCGTTGATGTGCGTGAAGGTGATGGACCAGGCGTCGAGGGAGCCGGAGTCGAGGGGCTTGAGGTCCTGGACGCGGAGGGTCCAGAGGCCCTGGGCGGTGCGGTTCTTGAAGGGGGTGAGGGCCTGCTCGGGGCGGAAGGCGCCGGTGAAGGGGGCGGCGCCGGCGGCGATGGGGGTGGGGGCGTCGTCGGAGAAGACGGTGCTCGTGAGGTTGTGGCCCGCGCCGCCGCGCCGGTTGAAGAGGGTGATGGTCTCACCGCCGGGGCCGGTGATGGTGATGAAGAGGTCGGAGTCGAAGGTGTGGGCGATGGAGAGGCTGATGGTGAGGTCGGTGATGGAACGGCCGTCGGTGACGTTGATGGTGCTGGTGATGTCGCCGAGGACGGGGATGGGCAGGGGCGCGGTGCCGGAGCGGGTGATGACCTGTGGGCCGCTGGTGGCGACGGCGATGTCGAGGGCGTAGACGCCGGAGGAGCCGCTGGGGGTGCGTCCGGCCTCGGTGTCGGGGAGGTAGGCGGTGTTCGGGTAGGCGCTGACGGCGATGTAGAAGTCGCCCGCGCCGCCGACGAAGACCTGGAGCTTGGAGTCGAGGCCCTCGAAGTTGTCGTTGTTGGCGATCTCGACGCCGCCGGAGTCGAAGATGCGGAGGTAGGAGTCGAGGCCGGAGTAGACGGGGAGGGATCGGGCGCGGACGGCCAGGGAGATGAGGGAGGGGCCGGAGACGTAGATGCGGAAGATGTCCACGTCGGTGCCGGGGTTCACGCCGTCGCCGATGAACAGGTCGTTGAGGGAGAGGGTTCCGCCGGGGCCGAGGACGAGGGGCGCGGCGGTCTGGCGGGTGTCGTTGGGCTCGTAGGGGCCGCGGAAGGAGATGACGTTGAAGTCGTAGACCTCGTCGTTGCCCTGGGCGTCGTCGCCGTTGAGGTAGTTGCCGGCGGAGTCGCGGAAGTGCTCGGAGCGGAGGGTGAGGCGGTAGAGGTCGCGTGCGAGGGGCGCGGCGAAGGTGATGGTGAGGTGGTTGCCGCCGGTGGCGAAGGGGAAGGACTGTCCGTTGAGGAAGATCTGGGAGGAGAGGATGGGGACGTCGATCTCGGAGCCGTTGAAGGTGGTGGCGCCGTTGGCGCGCTTGAGGGTGAGGTTGAGGGCGATGGTGGAGGAGAGGTAGGCGGGGTCGATATCGCCGGAGAAGACGACGTCGATCTGGGTGACGTTGGCGGCCTGGGTGCCCGGGGAGAGGGTGGTGACGAAGAGGCCCTGGGTGCGAGAGGAGCGGACGGCCTTGAAGGCGTTGACGCGGCCGCCGGTGACGGTGATGCCCGCGAGGGCGGGGATGGGGTCCACGCTGGCGAGGAGGCCGGCCTTGAGCTGCTCCTTGGTGGCGAACTGGTTGACGCTGGCCATGAGGGCGATGACGCCGGCGGTGTAGGGGCAGGAGAAGGAGGTGCCGTCGATGTACTGGTAGCCGCCGCCGGTGGCGGTGGTCCAGACGCGGACGCCGGGGGCGCCGAGGTCGACGGTGGTGCGGCCCCAGTTGGAGAAGGTGGCGAGCTGGTCCTTGTTGTCGGTGGCGGCGACGGAGATGATGAACGGGTTGTCGTAGGAGGCGGGATAGGCGCGGGTGGAGCTGTCGTTGTCGTTGGTGTCGTTTCCGGCGGCGGCGACGAAGATCATGCCGGCGTCGGTGTAGTTCTGGATGGCGATGCGGATGGCGTCGTTGAACTGGGCGCTGCTCTCGGCCTGGAGCGAGCCGTAGGAGTTGGAGGAGACGACGATGTTCACGCCGCGCCGCTTCATGAGGATGCTGTACTCGAGCGCGCCGATCTGGGCGGACTGGGGGGAGAGCCCGTCGTCGGGGAAGATCTTCAGGGCCATCATGCTGACCTGCCAGTTGATCCCGGTGACGCCGATGGCGTTGTTGCCGACGGCGCCGACGCACCCGGCGACGGCGGTGCCGTGGCCCTGGGTGGCGGGGTCGTCGGGGTTGTTGTCGCCGTTGCCCTGGCCGTTGCCGACGAAGTCCCAGCCGTTGATGTCGTCGACGAAGCCGTTGCCGTCGTCGTCGATGTTGTTGCCGGGGATCTCGCCGGGGTTGGTCCAGAGGTTGTCGCGCAGGTCGGGGTGGGTGAGGTTGATGCCGGTGTCGAGGATGCCCACGACGACCTGGCGCGAGCCGGTGGTGATGTCCCAGGCCTGCGGTCCGCTCATGTCGGCGCCCGGGGTTCCGTTGCCGCTGGAGTCGGCGGCCTGGCCGATGTTGCGGAGGGGCCACTGCTGGGCGAAGGTGGCGTCGTTGGGGAGGCGCGAGGGGGCGGAGAGGCGGTCGGGCTGGACGTTGAGGAGGAAGCCGAACTGCAGGCGGGCGGCGGCGACGGCGGCCTCGCTGATGGCGCCGGCGGTCTGGATGCGGGCGAAGCGGCCGAGCGGGGAGGGATCGACCTGCGAGGGCGTGATGCCCAGCGCGGTGGCGACCTGGCGGGCGCGGGCGTCGGCCTGGGCGCGGGACTGTTCGCCGCTGAAGGTGACGATCCACGAGCCGCGCGACCAGTTGGCCATGTGCTCGCCCTGCCAGTCGATGGGGCTGCCGGTGAAGTCGCGGGTGAGCGAGCCGATGGCCGCGTCGAGCATCGTGCGGGGTTCGAGGTGCTCCATTCCATCGCCGAAGGAGGAGGAATGGGAGTTCTTCGCGCCCGACGACTTCCGCTTGTTCCTGCGCATTGCACGGCTCCGAACGCTGTTGCGAGTTGTGATCCGAACCGACCGACCACGCGACACGGGTGCGGGACGCGGCCACATCGTGGGCGCATCGCGCACCTGTTCCCCACGCGGCCGCGGCCCGCCCGGGGGTTCCCGGCGAGGCCGAGCACGGCCGAATCGACCCCGGACAGTACCCGCCCGGAATCTCCCAGAATACCCCATCGGACCCGAAATCCAAGCGTCTGTCAAGTCGGGGCTTGCGGAAGGGGCGCGTCCTGAACAAGTTGGGGGATTGAGCGCCACGGCCGGGGCGGGGGGAGGTAGACTCCGATCCGGCCGGTGTCGGCCGTCTGGTTTCCGTCCCGATGGGTTTTTTCGCGAGGATTTCCATGCGTTCACGTCAATACGGTGCGTTCGGCCTGATCGTGTGCGTGGCGGCCCTGGCCGGATCGGTCGCGGGTGCGACGGAGGGCGGGGGCGAGGTGGGATATCCGCAGTTTCCGAGCCTGAGCCCGGATGGAGCGGTGGTGGTGTACGCCTGGGCGGGGGATTTGTGGGGCGCGCCGGCGACGGGGGGGGCGAGCAATCGCCTGACGGTGCATCCCGCGGAGGAACGCCGATCGGCGTTTTCCCCGGATGGGTCGATGTTGGCGTTTGAGTCGAACCGGGATGGGGCCCGCAACATCTATGTGATGCCGGTGCGGCGGACGGTTTCCGGGGGATTGCTCGCCGGTGCGGCTCGCCGGATCACGGCCTCGGACAAGACCCAACTTCTGGGGGGGTTCTCGCCCGACGGCAAATCCATCTACTTCACCTCGAACATCGAGCCCACCATCTATCGCACCACGCGGATCTATCGGGTGGAGGTGGATGGTCCGGCGGACGGCGCGGCGGCGGGGGGTGTGTCGGGCGGGCCGGTGACGCTGGTGTCGCCGGCGTTTGCGATGAACGTGCGCCCGGCGGGGGACGGGTCGGCGATGGTGTTCTCGCGCGGGTATTGCCCGGCGGAGCGGCCGGAGTATCGAGGATCGGGGCAGCACGATGTGTGGCGGATGAACATGGCCGACGGGACGTTCGTCGCGCTGACGACCAGCCCGGCCAACGACTTCGAGCCGGCGCCGCTGCCGGATGGGTCCACGGTGTTCATCTCGGCCCGGGACGGGCAGAACAACCTTTGGCGCGTGGGGCCGGGGGGCGAGGGGCAGGGGGCGGCGACGCGGTTGACCTCGTTCCGGCCCACGAGGGAGGAGTTGTCGATCGGGGCGGGCGTGCGGGACCTGGCGGTGAGCGGGAACGGGAAGACGGCGGCGTTCTGCGTGTGGGACCGGTTGTATCGGCTGGACCTGACGGATGCGAAGGCGGCGCCTGTGGCGGTTGATCTGGCGGCGCAGGGGGATGATGTGACGCTGGACGTGCAGCGGATGGTGTTGGACAGGGAGGTGAGCGAGAGCGTGCTCTCGCCGGACGGGAGGACGCTGGCGGTGGTGGCGCGCGGGGAGATCTTCGTGCGGAACACGGGGGAGAACTATCCGACGCGCCGGGTGACGAGCACGGCGGGTCGGGAGCGGGACATCGCGTGGTCGGCGGACGGGCGGGTGCTGTACTTCGCGTCGGACGATGCGGGGCTGGCGGGGGGGGAGGGGGGGGGGGGGAATCTCGGGGAGTACTCGATCTATCAGGCGGGGGTGGATCTGGCCCGCGAGGACAACGCGCCCCCGAAGGCGGGG
>CALMPG010000032.1 GCA_937871915.1 uncultured Phycisphaerales bacterium | reverse complement strand
CCCCCCCGCCGGTTCGATTTTCGGACCACGGGGGTGAGGGGGCCCCCGGCCCTCCGCGGGCATTTTTTCGCCGAGGCCCCCCCCCTCCCGGGGGGGGGTGTTTTTCGGGGTACCCCGCCACTCCGTGGCGGGCTCGTCCCTCAGATCACTGCCCCATCAGCGGCACCGCGTTCTCGTGGTGCCGGACCACCGGCTCCCCGCCCGGCGGCCACTCCACCGCCACCGCGTCGATCCGCAGCGGGCGCGCCGTCCACCCGTTGGCCCGGGCCAGGTGCCGAAGGATCAACGCCAGCTTCTCGCGTTTGCGCGCCGTGATGCTCGCCTCCGGTGGCGGCGCAACAAACTCGCCCCTCGCTCGGCGCCGCCGGTCCCCCTCCGGGTCCACGCGTCGCGACTTCACCTCCACGAGCACCACCGTCTCCCCGTCGGGTCCGATCGCCAGCACATCCGCCTCCCCCATCGGCACGCGCAGGTTGCTCCCGATCACCCGGTAGCCCAGCCCGCGCAGGTGGCGCGCCGCCACCCGCTCCCCCTCGGGCCCGAGCGGATCGCGCCCGTCGGTTGCCCTTCCGCGCAGCAGATCCCCCAGCCTCCCCATCCACCCGCGCCGCGATGGCCCGGTCGCTCGCTCCATGGCTCGCCCATCACCGCATGAACTGCGGGGCATACCGCTCCGTCGCGATGTTCATCAGCTTGTCCGCCATCACCTCGATCCGCGACACGTTCCCGCGCTTCCGCAGCCGGTCGAAGTATCGCCCGATCTCCGCGTTGGTCCGCTCTGTCCGCAGCTCCGTCTCGATCTCCAGCTGCGCGTCGTAGAGCGACACACCCTCGGGCTGGTCGATCCGCTCCAGATACACCCACCCGATCCGCATGATCTCCGACCGCTTGGCGTCCGGGATGAACATGATCGGCCCGAGCGTCTGCCCCACCCCGAGCGTCCGCAGCGCGCCGTTCAACTCCGGATAGCGAGAGAACTCGCACTCGCGCTGCGAGTCGGCGCACTTCACCCTCAGCAACCCCCCCTCGCGCCGGTTGAAGTCGTTGGCCGGAAGTTTCGCGATCTCCTCGAAGCTCTTGCCGTCCGCCAGCGCCTCCTGGATCGACGTGATCCCCGAGGAGTTTGTCGCGTCCGTGTACACCATCCGGAACTGGTACTCCGCCGGCGGATTGAACTCCGCGTGCTTGCGCTCGTACTCGTTCTGCACGTCCCGCCACGACACCGTGACGCGCGGCGTCACCCTCGACCGCAGCTCGTTGGTGATCAGGGCGCGATCCTTGATGTCCTGTGCTTCCTGGCTCAGCGACCGCCCCGTCTGCTCGCGGTACTGCTCATCGGCGGCCACCTCGCTCCCCTGCTGCGCGCTCACGAGGTTCGACTCGATCGTCCTCAGGAACCGCAGCAGCCCCGCCCGCTGCTCCTGCGTCAGGCCGCTTCTCGCCTCCGACAGGATCAGCTCGTCCTCGATCCGCCGCCGGAGCTCCCGAACGATCGACTCCGCCGCGCTCCGGGCCCACTTGTTCCCGTCCTTCGCATCCCGGGCCGCGGCCCGCAGCGCGCCGTCCAATGGCTCAAGAATCTCCGACACGAACACCGGCCGCCCGTTGATCTGCCCGACCACCGCGTCGATCGTCACGCCCTCCCCGGCCCCCGTGATCGGATGGGCCGTTCCCGTCGGCGCTCCAACGCTCGTGACAAGCCCCGGCGAGAGCGTCGGCGCGACCCGCACGTCCGACGCCGACATCGCGCCCACTTCCCCGCTCCCCGATCCGATCGCCACGACATCCGGCCGGGCCGCCGCCACGCGATCGCTCGGCCCCGTCACCGGCCGGACCGGCAGTCGATCCGTCGGCGCTCCCCCGTCGGCCCGCGAGTCCGCCCCGGCCGCACTCCCGTCGCCCGCGAAGTCCGACGCCCGCACCGACGCGCCCCGCCCACCATCCGCGCCGAGCAGCGGCGCATCCTTCGAGCACGCCCCGGCACCAACGGCCATCCCCGCCAGCGCCACCAGCAGCACGCTCTCAACCCGGATTCGCATCGTGGCCATGCCCGACCTCCATGAATCCCCCGCCGGCCGCGTCCACGCGGCCACGCAAGGGTATCGGCACAACCCGAGCCGCGCAAACACCGCGCTATAGTCGGCTTTCCCACCTTCGAAAGGCGTGCTCATGGCCGACCAGCCCGGCGAGGCCCCCAAAATCATCGTCGATAGCGACTGGAAGGCCCAGGCCCAGCGCGAGCGCGAGAAGCTCGCCGAGAAAGAACGCCTCGCCAAGGAGGCCGCCGAGAAAGCCCGCCCCGGCGCGATGCCCGGCCCGGCCGGCGCGCCCGCGCCCGGCACTGGCGGACCCACGGGCGACCCGGCCCAGCAAGGAATGCCACCCGCCGACTTCCAGACCCTCGTGGGCACCATGGTCACCCAGGCCCTCATGTACATGGGCGCGTTCCCCGACCCCGAGACCGGGCGCGCCGTCGTTTCCCTCGAGCACGCCCGCTTCCACATCGACCTCCTCGCCGTGCTCGAAGAGAAGACCCGCAACAACCTCTCCAAGGACGAGGCCGCCGACCTGGCCCAGGCCGTGGGCGAGCTCCGCCACCGCTTCGTCGAGATCGTCCAGGCCATCGCCCAGATGCAGAAGGAAGGCAAGCTCAAGCCGGGAGCGCCGGGCGGAGCGATGGGGGGGCCGACCGGCGCGCCGGGAGTTGGCGGCGGCTTCTCCGGTCCGGGACTCGCCTGATCGCCGTCGGTCCACGCACACCAGGAAAAAGGCCCCGGACAATCGTCCGGGGCCTTGTCGCTCGATCGAGGCATCCACCACCGATCACACGCACCCGCCGGCGAACCAGGCGTTCAGGAAGTCGAAGATGTTCTGGACGTTGAGGGCGCCGGCGTCGCCGTCGCCGCCGACGATGGCCGCCTTGTTGCCCGCGAACCAGTCGTTGAGGAAGTCGAAGATGTCCTGCACTTCGAGCGACGCGTTGTGGTTGTAGTTGGCGTAGCAGCAGGGGGTGGTGGTGTTGCCGAGCATGCCGGGGGTCGTGACCGGGGTGTTGCAGGCGGTCGCGCCCGGAACGAACTTGCTCACCGCCGTCGTCGCGGTGGTGTAGGCCGCGGCACAAGCCGCGGCGTCGGCGTAGGCCGTGGAGCACGTCGCGCCGCGGCAGCACACGCCCGCGGGCCCGCCGCCGCACGGCAGCGGCGTGCACGATCCCGCGAAGAACCCGCCGCCCACCGCCGCGCACTGCGCCGAAGACATCAGCACGCACGACGTGGAATCAAAGCAGCACCCGCCCGTGGCCACGGTGGCGCACGTGCCCGGGTCGATCGTCACGTAGAACGGTCCCGTGGCGCCGGCCAGGGCATCGAAATCGATGACGCGCGGCTCGTTGAGGTTTCCCTGCCCGCTCGCCAGCATCCCGCCGATCACCTGGTTCGAGACGACCACCGGGTCCATGGACCCGATGTCCGCCCTGCTCACCACGAAGCCCGACACGCGGATGGGCCCCGAGACCCAGCCCAGCTCGTCGAGACGGATCTTCGCCTCCAGGCCCGTCACCACGCGCTTGGCGTTGGTCGCGTCGCTCCCCGTCACTCCGCCGTGGTTGGAGTTGTCGATCGCGGTGCTCAGCAGCCCCGCCACGGCGTAGTTCGTGTTGCCCGGGGCGGTTCCGAGCGGGTCGAACGCGTTCTGCGAGATCAGCCGCGGCGCGTACGACGAGTACGGCTGCTCCACCACCGGCAGCATGTTGGCAAACGCATCGCCCTGGATGTCGATCCCCGGGATCGAGGTCGGGTTGAACGCCGAGCCCGCCCCGTTGGGCGCGCACGCGTTGAGCGTGTCGAACCGAACGCACTTGAGCCCGTCGAACACCAGCGGCGTGTTCGTCGCCTTGTCGCCCCCGGCGAACGAGCCGTACTCCGAGTACGCCGGCGGGAACCCGCCGTCGTTGTTGGCCCCGAGCGTGTTGATCAGCCCCGCGTACGTGGTCACCGTCGCCGTCGGGCTGCCCGTGATCGACATCGACACCCAGTAGTCCGGCGCGAACCCCGCGGAGAACTTCAACCCAGGGAAGTTCGTCGGGTCGGCGATGTCCGTCCCCAGCCGGTTGAGGTGCCCGAAGTCGAACGGGTGCGAGTTGCCCTGGAGCTGGTTCTGGCCCGCGCTGGTGAGGGGAACCGACACCGTCCCCACGTCGAAGAACAGGTCCAGACGGTTGCTGCTGTTCTCCAGGTTCCCCGTCACCAGCACGTACAGATAGTCCCCGCACACCATCGCGTACAGGCCGTCGATCTCCGAGCCGTTCGCGTAGTCGGCGTAGCTCGGCTCCACGAACGGCGGGCACGGATCGCTCGCCGTCAGCACGCCCGGGGTCGCGCCCGTGGCCTGCACCTGCCCGATGAACCGGGCCGATCCCGCGTCGGTCGGGCTCGTTCGCAGCCGCTGCCAGTCCGCGAAGATCGTCGGGCTCGCGTCGCCGCTCCCGCCCAGACCGAAGCCCAGGAAGAAGTCGGCCGCGAACGCCGCGTCGAACTTCGTCCCCGGCTGCGGGTCAACGCCGGTGGTGGTGCCGAAGGAGTTGGCCCCGCCGCCGAAGATCGGTCCGAAGGTGCCCGTCTGCGTCGCGCTGTCGCTGGAGAGCTGGTTCTGCCCGCCCGCGATGGAATCAAAGAAGATCGCCAGCTTGTTGTAGTTGCTCTCGAAGTTTCCGGCGATGAACAGGTACAGCGCGGGCTCGCCCGAGGCGTCCTTGCCGAACTGCCCGTACGCCGCGTCGATCTCCGATCCGCCCCCGCACCGGAAGATCGTGTCCGTTCCCCCCTGCGCCGTGGTGGCGTCGCCGTAGTTCGTGTTCGTGTCCTGCACGAACAGCGCCGCGCCGTACGACGGGTCCAGCGTGCCGTCGAGCGTCGGCTCCGTGCCGCTGGCCAGCGCGACCAGCGTCGCCCGCGGAATGCTCACCGTCACGTACTGGTCCCCGGGCACCGTCGACAGATCGACCGCCCGCACGTTCGGATAGTTGTTCGGCGATGTGCCCGCCGGCGTCCCGCCAAGCCCCCCGATGAACTGGTTGGACATGCTCGTGTAGTCGCCGCTGCCCATCCACCCGGCCACCCTGACCACCACCGGGTCGGGCAGATTCGCCCCATTGCCCGTGATGTCCAGCCCCAGCGCCTCGAGCGGAATCTTCAACTCGTATCCTGTGCTCACCGCCGCCGCAGCCACCGGGTCCGCCGGCATCGACGTGTCCCCCGACACCCCCGCGCGGCCGGAGTTGTTCAGCGTGAGCTTCACCTTTCCGCCGATGGGATCGCACGCCGGGGCCGTCGCAATCCCGGCGTCGCCAAACCCCGTCGGCGTTGTGTTGAGCCATTGCACCGGCCCATACTCCGGCTTCAACTTCCCGTTCACCGCCGGCTGACCCATCGCCGCACCCGCCGCCACCAACACCAATCCAGCCGCGCATGTCCGTCCAAACATGGTCAACTCCATTCGCCACAAAGGTTCAGCGTTTGATAGGGTATCTCCCAGTGTTCACACCGGGGAAAAACCTAGTGTACGGATGTATCGACGCGCGTCCATGAATCCGACCCTCCACACCCGGATTTCACAGGCGATCCCCGGCCGACAACCGGAGTCGCGCGCTCACTCTCGGGAAATCCCGAGCGCAGCGCGCCGCCGCCGACGGACTTCCACTTCCCCACCCGCGACCGTGTCCGGCGCTGCTCGGCCTGTCCATCGCTGCCCGTGGCGCTCCGCCCGGTTGTGTTCCTCAAGCCGCCCAAACCCCATTCTCCCCGCCCGCAACTCCGGTCGCGCCATCGCGTATCGAGTGTGCGGGCATGCATCTTCCACCCCGCCCTGTATACTCACATCTCCACCATCCGCCGCGCGCCGACACGGATTCTCCGTGCCCCTCGCGCCGTGACGAGGTTCCGCGATGCATCCAACACCCCGGCGGCCCGCACGCCCCCCCGCCCCCGCCTTCACGCTCATCGAGCTCCTCGTCGTCATCGCGATCATCGCGCTGCTCGTGGGCATCCTCCTCCCCGCCCTCGGCAAGGCCCGCGAGGCCTCGCGCCTCGCCGCGTGCCTGAGCAACACCCGCCAGGTCTGCGTCTCCATGACGCTCTACGCCAACAACTGGAAAGACTGGTACCCGATCAAGCCCGGCCGCAACGGCCTCGACCTCATGACCGAGCAGGAGGGCCAGGGCGGCTTCGCCGGCCTCTTCAGCCTCTACCAGCAGGGCGACAACTACGCCGACCCCGCCGCCACCGACATCGGCTTCGCCCCCGCCAGCGTCACCAACCGGCGCTACTACGACGGCAACACCGATCCGCTCATGTACTCCTACCTCGACTCCTGGGAGGCCCTCGTCTGTCCCAACGACAGGATCGACTACTACTTCAGCGGCAAGTACACCGGCGGCGGCGTCCGCCGACTGAGCCAGAACCCGCCCGCCCACAAGCCCAAGAAGACGCTCATCAACGAGGAGGTCGTCGGTTACAACATCTCCTACCTCTACATCGCCGGCTTCAAGGCCATCGAGCCCACGCTCGTCTCCCCAGCCCCGCTCCTGGGCGATGAGGCCAACGCCCTCGACTCGGGCACCGACGCCTGGAACGGCAACCCCGCCGACGCCGCGCTCCTGGGCATCCCCGTCAACACCTGGGCCGCCGACGACAACCACGGCAAGTCCGGCGCCAACTACGTCTTCACCGACGGCCACGCCGAGTTCCTCAAGGGCAACGCCGCGGCCACCTTCTTCACCGGCACCACCAACCCCAAGAACGTCAACGTCACCTCCCCGCCCAACAACCCCCGCTCCTCCCGCCTCCGCACCATCGACTGACCGTTCTCCCTCCTGCCACCTCCCCCGCTCCGGCGGGGGAGGTGATTCGAGCGCAGCGACAATCGGAGTGGGGCGTTCACGCTCCCCAAGCTCGCGCAGTCCGCGATCACTCAACCCCCGACTTTCGCTATCCTCTCCCCCTTGGGCCAGCCCTCAAACTCCACATCTTCCGTCCCCCACGCCAGGCCCCTCTGGCGGCGCATCATCGCCGCGCAGGAGTCGGGCCTCATCGTCGTCATCGCCCTGATGATGGCCGCCCTGGCGATCTTCGGGGGCAGCAAGACCGACACCACCAAAGTCGTCATCCCCGCCGGCGTCGCGCACGTCGTGCTCAACGAGACCGAGCTCCGCGTCTCCTGGCCCGACGGCGAGCAGACCTACCGCTCCGGCCGCTCCGTCCGCATCCGCGAGGGCGACGCCGGCGGCCTCGAGGCCTTCATCACCCAGCAGACCAACAAGTTCCTCGACGCCGCCAACCTCCTCAACGTCCTCACCACCGCCTCCTTCTACGCCGTCATGGCCGTGGGCATGACGGCCATCATCATCCTCGCCGGCATCGATCTCTCCGTCGGCTCCGTCTACGCCCTCGCCGCCATCCTCGGCGCATCCGCCATCTCCCGTTTCGATCCATCCGCCTCCGCGTGGATCGCCGTCCCCACGCTCATCGCCGTCTGCTGCGCCGTCGGCGCCGTCGCCGGCTTCGTCAACGGCTTCTCCTCCGTCGCCCTGCGCGTCCACCCGTTCATCATCACCCTCGGCACCATGGCCATCTTCCGCGGCCTCGTCTTCGTCTACACCGGCGGCCAGACCATCAGCGGCCTCCCCGAGTCCATCCAGGGCGGCTTCTTCAAGTTCGAGTTCAAGGGCGTCTACCCCGTCCCCACGCTCATCATGCTGTTCGTCGCCCTCGCGGGCGTGGTCGTCCTCGGCCGCACCGTCTTCGGCCGGCGAGTCTTCGCCATCGGCGGCAACGAGACGGCCGCCACCTACGCCGGCATCCCCGTCGGGCGAGTCAAGACCATCGTCTACACCCTCGCCGGCGCGCTCGCCGGCCTGGCCGCGGCCATCTACGTCGGCTTCTACGGCGCGGCCGAGAACGGCGCGGGCCAGGGCTACGAGCTCAACGTCATCGCCGCCGCCGTCATCGGCGGCGCCAGCCTCAGCGGCGGGCGCGGCCCCCCCCTTGGGGGGGGGCCCGGCGCCCTCCCCCTGGGACCCCTCCAAAACCGGATGCCCCCCCCCCCCCTCCCCCCCTCCCCCCAACC
>CALMPG010000031.1 GCA_937871915.1 uncultured Phycisphaerales bacterium | reverse complement strand
CCTGCTGCGCGGCGGGCCGCGCCCCTATACCCCCCATCTTTCGGCCGGGCCCGCCCCGGGCCCCCCCACCCCCCCCCCCCCAACCCCGCCCCCCCCCCCCCCCCCGCCCCCCCCCCCCCCCACCCCCCCCCCCCCCCCCCGCCCCCCCCCCCCCCCCCCCCCCCCGGGGCCGGCCACTCCAGCAGCCCGCGCCCCGTCGGCCCATCGTCCACGATCGCCCTCACGCCGATCTTCCCGAGCTCCTCCCCCGCCGCCGTCATGTCGAACGCGTTCCACCCCGGCGACGAGTCGTACCCATCGAACAACCACGCCCGCTCCGGCCGCAGAAACAGCCCGCACATCGCGTCATACGCCGCCCGCGCCCCGTCCCCCATGATCTGCCCGCACCACGCCCACCGCTCCCGCCCGGACCTCTCGTCCGTTCGCCCCACCAGGTCCGTCACCGCCAGAAACTTCCGCTTGTCGCTCGGCCCCAGCCCCGCCCGCGACGCCGCCGTCATGCCCGGCTCCGCCGCCTCGATCTCGTCCCCCAGCGCCTTCCACGCCCGCCCGCTCCCCTTGAGCGCCCCCATGATCCGCCCGTTGAACTCGTCCCCCTGCTCCAGCATCATGTACGCGTTCGGGTCCGGGCAGTGCGGCGGATCGATCCACAGCATCGGCTGCCCGTGGAACGCCGCCAGCCCCCCCCCCGCCGTCCACGCCGGATCCCTCGTCGTGCACACCACCCCCCCCGGCGGCGCAAACCCGAGTTTCTCCCACTGAGCCCTCAGGTCCCCCGCCGTCTGCACGCCCCACGCCGACGCCGCCGCGTTCTCGATCCGCTTCTGCCTCGCCTCCACCCCCTCCGGCAACTTGCCCAGCGCGGCCCCCGCCTTCCACCGCACCACGCTCCTGGGCCCGAACGCCCGAACAAACTTCGCGATCCGCTGCCGCCCCGCCCACGTCCCGTCGTCGATCAACACCGGATACCGCACCGCCCCCGTCTTCCCCGTGTTCCACCCCTCGATCGCCGCCAGATACGACGCCTCATCCGGCGCCAGCACCACCGTCGGAATCACCCGGAACTGCCGCTCGACCAGGTTCACCCTCACCCCCAGCCGCAGCGGCGGCGGCATCGACTCCAGCGCCACCGCCTTCTTCGCCCCCTCCCTCTTCCCCTCCGGCTGCGCCCACGCCCCGCACGCCGCGATCCCCACCAGCGCGCCGGCCACCCCCCGCACCAGCATCCCCGCCGCTCTAGACTGCCCGCTTCCCATGGTCGTTCCCAGCAAAGAACACTTCCTTTCCATCGTGCGTGCCCAGCGCACCGCCGCGCCCGGTTGTACGCCCGTCGTCCCCCTCCGGATCAGCCTCCTCGACGACCAACTCACCCCCGTCCTCGCCTACCGCCGCCTCGTCGCCCCCGACGCCCGCGAAGCCCCATCGTTCCTCCTCGAGTCCGTCGAGGGCGGCGAGCGCCAGGGCCGCCACTCCATCCTCGGAGCCCAGCCCGCACGAGAGATCATTGCCCACGCCCACGACGTCCGCCTGCTCGAACACCGTGAATTATCCGGCGCCCCCAAAACCACCCGCGAGGCCGACCCGCTCGACGTCCCCCGCCGCATGGTCAAGCACCTGCGCCTCGTCAAGCCCCCCCAGCCCGGCCTCCCGAACTGCTTCCTCGGCGGCTGGGTCGGCTTCGCCGGCTACGACACCGTCCGCTACGCCGAGCCCGACAAACTCTCTCCTGCCCGCGCCCCGCGAGACGACCGCAACCTCCCCGATCTCCACCTCGCCTTCTAGGAGGGCGTCGTCGTCTTCGACCGCGTAGACAAAGTCGTCCACGCCCTCCGCCTCGCCCAGGCCCCGCCCGCCGCCACCGACGCCGACCTCGCCAACATCTACGACCGCGCCGCCGCCGCGCTCGACGAACGCATCGCCACCCTCCAAACCCATTGCACCCCCCTCCCCTCCGGCCGCATCGGCGAAGCGCCCCCCGCCCCCGCCCCCCTCAAGAGCAACCTCACCCGCGACCAGCACGCAAACATGGTCGCCCGCGCCCTCGACTACATCCGCGCCGGCGACATCTTCCAGGTCGTCCTCGGCCAGCGCTTCGAGCGCCGATCCACCGTCGATCCCTTCGACGTCTACCGCGCCCTCCGCGCCGTCAACCCCAGCCCCTACATGGTCTACATGCAGGCCCCCGGCGTCATCCTCGTCGCCTCCAGCCCCGAGATCCTCTGCCGCGTCCGCTCCGAAGGTGGCACGGCTCTCCAGAGCCGTGGCCCAATCGTCACCAACCGCCCCCTCGCCGGCACCCGACGCCGCGGCACAACCCCCGAAGAAGACAAAGCCCTCGAACTCGAGCTCCTCGCCGACCCCAAGGAAACCGCCGAGCACATCATGCTCGTCGATCTCGGCCGCAACGACGTCGGCCGCGTCGCCACCCCCGGCACCATCACCATCCCCGCCCGCCTCGCCATCGAGCGCTACAGCCACGTCATGCACATCAGCTCCACCATCACCGGCGAACTCCGTGACGGCCTCGACTGCTGGGACGCCCTCCGCGCCGCACTCCCCGTCGGCACCATCTCCGGCGCGCCCAAGATCCGCGCCATGCAGATCATCGACGAGCTCGAGCCCGTCCGGCGCGGCCCCTACGGCGGCGGCATGGGCTACGTCGGCCTCGACGGCAACATGGACATCGCCCTCGCCCTCCGCACCATGGTCGTCCCCACCGCCCTGCGCTCCCCGACCGGCGAATGGATGTACCACCTCCAGGCCGCCGGCGGCATCGTCGCCGACTCCCAGCCCGAAGCCGAGTACCAGGAAACCATCAACAAAGCCGCCGCCCTCGCCCGTGCCATCGAAGTCGCCGAACAAGCCTTCAAAGAGCCTCTCGCGTAAGCGAGAGGTACGAGCCACGAACGAAGTGAGGGGTCCAAGGCGGGGGGGCGCGGGGGCGTGACGAGGCAATCAAGCGTCGCGTCCCGCAGCCTCGACGCGTCCGAGTTCCAGGCCGCTTCAGCGGCCTTGTTCACTTCTAGCCCGCCGCTTCAGCGGCGGGTCTCAGCCCCCGACGCTCCCCGCGGCCTTCACATCTCTCGCAGCCCGCTTCAGCGGGCTTCCCCGACAGGGCTTCAGCCTCGCGCACGCCGCCCCCCGGGTGCGCCCGTAGAATCCCGCGCCATGCCCACCCAATCCTCCGCCGCCACCGCAACCGCCGCCAGCACCCGCACCGCCGAGCGCGCCAAGCAGCCCTGGCTCTGGAACGTCGTCCTCCTCAACGACGACGAGCACTCATACGACTACGTCATCACCATGCTCAAGACCGTCTTCGCCCACCCCGAGCCGCGCGGCATGCAGATCGCCAAGCGCGTGGACAAGCACGGCCGCGCCGTCGTCCTCACCACCCACAAAGAACACGCCGAACTCAAGCTCGACCAGATCCACGCCTTCGGCCGCGATCGGCTCATCGCCGCCTGCGCCGGCTCCATGTCCGCCATCATCGAGCCCGCCGAGTTCGAGGGCGACTCGGACGTGAACGACCCGCACTCGCGTCCCCCTCAAGCCTGAAGCCCGCTCCGCACCGGCAGCCCCGGCCTTGGCCCCGGAGGGGCCCAAGTCCCTTGCCGTGGGCGTAAGCCCATGCTGGCCGCCCGGCGCGCCTTCCAAGCCCCGGAGGGGCGACACCCTCGCACACGCATGCAAACACGCGCTCACTACCATCGCCCATGACCGCCCGCCCCCTCGTCCTCCAAACCGAACAACTCGACGAAGCCGCCCACGCCTGGCTCGCCGAGCGCTGCGAGATTATCCGCTGCCCCTCCGATGATCCCGCCTTCGCGTCCCACCTCCCCCGCGCCGACGCCCTCCTCATCCGCACCTACACCACCGTCAACGAATCCCTCCTCGCCCGCGCCCCGCGCCTCAAGGCCGTCGCCCGCGCCGGCGTCGGCCTCGACAACGTCGACCTCCCCGCCTGCGCCGCCCGCACCATCACCGTCGTCTCCACCCCCGGCGCCAACACCCGCGCCGTCGTCGAGCTCGTCACCGCCTTCATGCTCGACGACCTCCGCCCCCGCCCGACCGTCCCCCGCGCCCTCAACCCATCCGACTGGTCCACGCTCCGCAAGAACGCCATCGCCCCCACCCAACTCTGCGACCTTGCCCTCGGCATCCTCGGCCTCGGCCGCGTCGGCTCCGGCCTCGCCCGCGTCGCCGCCGCCATGAACATGCGGACCGTCTACCACGACCTCCTCGACATCCCCGAATCCAATCGCTCCGGCGCAGCCCCGCTCCCCTTCGAGTCTGTCCTCCGCGAAGCCGACATCCTCTCCATCCACGTGGACGGCCGCGCTTCCAACAAGCACCTCATCAACGCCCACGCCCTCTCCCTCTGCAAGCCCACCGCCCTCATCATCAACACCTCGCGCGGCTTCGTCCTCGATCCCGCCGCCCTCGCCGCCTTCCTCCGCGCAAGCCCCTCCGCCCGCGCCGTCCTCGACGTCCACGACCCCGAGCCCTTCGGCCCGGACTACCCGCTCCTCAACCTTCCCAACTGCCGCCTCACCCCCCACATCGGCGCGGCCACCGCCACCGCCCACGCCAACATGTCCTGGGTCGTCAAAGACCTCTGGCGCGTCCTCAGCGGCGAGAAGCCTCAGCACCCGGCAACTCCATAGCCGCCGCCCGCCCCATCTCCCCGATCGACCCCAGCCGCGCCGCCAGCCCATCCAGAAACATCTCCCGCCGCGCCGGCTCCAGCCGCTTGGCAAACGCCCCGACCGACGACGCAAACTGCGCCGCCGCCGCATCCGGCCCCACGTTGAGCAACGTCTGCTCCCACCGCACCGGCAGACACACCGGCGCCGCCATCGACCCCGCCGTCGCCATCGCCCCGCGCCACACCCCCAGCATCGCCGGAAACACCGCATCGATCGTCAGCCGCGAGCGAACATCCGCCGCCGCCGCCGCCCCGATCCGCGCCGCCTCCTCCGGTCGCCGCAGAAGTTCCACGATCTCCGCCGCGATCTGCCACGGCTCCTCGCCGCAGATCATCCCCGTCTGACGCGGCACGATCTCCTCATCCACCCCCGGCGCCCGCGTCACCACGCACGGCGCGCCCATCGCCAGCGCCTCCAGGATCGTCTTCGGGTGCCCCTCAAATCGCGACACCTGCGCGTACACGTTGCACCGCCCCATCGCCCGCAGCAACTCCTCGTGCGCCAGCCGCGCACGAAACTCCACCGGCGCACCCAGTTCCTTCGCCAGCCTCCGCAGCGATTCGCCAAGGCTCCCATCCCCGACGATCGTCAGCCGCGCGCCCGCCACCTCGCGCCCCACGATCGCCATCGCCTTCACCAGCAGGTCCAGCCGCTTCTCCGCCTCCAGCCGACCCGCAAACAGCACGCTCCCCTTCTCCCGATCCGCAAACGCCGGCGCCTCCCCCGGCGGCAGCACAAAGTTCGGCACCACGCTCACCTTCTCGCTCGCCAGCCGATGCTGCCACGCCAGGTCCGCCGCGATCCGCCTCGTCGTCGCGATCACCGCATCCGCCGATCGGCACAAGTCCCCCTCCATCAGCGCCGCCGCCGTCGCCCGCGGATCGTCCGGCGCGGTGTCCCGCGCCACCGTCCACGACCAGTGATACCCGCACCGCGCCACCAGCCCCACGCGCATCCCCGCGCTGCGCAGCGCCCCCGCCGTCTGCACCGCAACCTCGCCCCCGTAGTGCTGATCCGTCACCACCAGCGCGGATGCACACCCCGCCGCCCGCAAGTGCGCCAGCACCCGCTCCGGAACCCCCGCCTGGAACCACCCCGGCTCCCGCCCCTCGTCGTTGCACACGCACGCAAACCGCCCCGCCCACCCCTCCGGGGTGATCGCCGCGGCCAGCCGCGCATCCGCATCATCCCCATACCCCACCATCACCACGGCCTTCGAGATCGCCCCGCACGCCCGCGCAAAGAACGGCCGCTCCCGCGCCAGCATCCCCACCGTGTTCATCCGCCCCAGCGAGGTGTACGCGCACTGCACATGCACCAGCGCATCGGCGATGGGCATGCCGGTTGGCGGGCAGTCGGATACCAGCGTCTCAGGGCGATTGTGGCTCGAAAGCACCCGCGTCTATCGGCCTCTTTTCGACCCACGCTTGAACCCCCCCCCCCCCCCCCCCCCCCGACCCCCCCCCCCCCCCCCCCCCCCCCGCGCCCCCGCCCCCCCCCCCCCCCCCCCCCCCCCCGGGCCCCCCCCCCCCCCCCGCCGCCCCCCCCCCCCTCGGGGGAGATTCCCCCCGCCGCGGCCGACACCGTCGTCCGCGTCCGAGAGCATG
>CALMPG010000030.1 GCA_937871915.1 uncultured Phycisphaerales bacterium | reverse complement strand
GGCTCACGCTTGGGGTGGTGATGGCGCGGGAGGGACGGGTGGAGGCCGCGCGGCCGGGCGGGGAGGGTGGGAACGGCCCGGGCGCGGCGTCCGATACCGCAGTGCGTGTGACGGTGCGGGCGGGGGTTCGGCCGCCCAAGACGGCAGGCGGGAAATAGGTCTCGCGGCGGCGGCGCTTTGTGGGAGAAGAAGGAAGATGGACCATCCGAGGGGATGGGATCGCTCGTCTGGAAAGACTCCAACTGCGGGCGATTGTCGAAACGAGCCCGCACACGGCCCGCGAGCCCCGCCGGACCGCACTACCTTGGCCTCAGAGCAGGCCAAGGTAGTGGCACTTTGCGGTGCGCCCGTAAGCAGATCCAACTGCTCACGGATCGTCGCGCCCAAGCCCAATGCCACCCGCCCGCCCTGCGAGCCATCGTCAGGGTTTCAAGAACGTGACTCGACCATCGAGAACATCTGACCAGCGACCTTCACAGGCGTCAAAGAGCCGGTTCCACACGCTCGGGTAATCAAGCACCGCGAGGTACGGATCCCGCTTCCGATTCAAGCCATACCACAGCGAAGTCCGCTGATCGTCCCTCAGAATGGCGTTCATCGCAACCCACATCTGAAGTTCTGCTAAAATAGGTGTTGAACCCGGCTCAGTTTTTAGCGCAATCTCATCTCTTAGGTCTTGCACATTGTCCCGAAACTCCGGACAAACCGTTGCCAACGCCCTCGCTTCGAATGCAACAACAGTCCAGCACAAATGCGATGCCCCTGGACAAAGGTGAGCTGCTTTTGTCAGCCACCACAGAAACTCCTCTGATGCGTCAGCCAAGTTGCCATCTCGCAAACACATGGCTCCGTACTCGTATCGTTCGCGAAGGTCGGCCGGTATCTTGGAGACATAGCTCATAGGGATCCTTTAGCATCAAAAACGATATCCGTGCTTGAGACACTCTATGTATACCTCATAGGCCTCCTCCAAGCACTCGATCGGAGTCCCGCCGGACGCGATGCATTTGTCGAATGTAATAAGTGCGTCTGCCGTGCACATGAGCCGCCTCTCGTTTGGCGTCGGATTGAAGGGAATACTGATGGGCCTATCTATAGGAATCTCGATCGGCCTGATTTGCGGGATCGGCCGTAAAGTACATACCATCTCCTCTGTCACATATGTTATAGTTACGCCAAAAACAATAATCACAACAACGACGACAATGATCTTGCATAGTGCGACCTGAGGTATCAGATCTAGCGGAATCGCCCATGCGAGTGCGGTACCGTTCAGATTGACCGAGTGGAAGGAACTGAACACATGGCCCGTTGCTGACATCCAAAGTCCAGCGGTCCCCCGCAGCAAAGCTTGGTCGTTCCCAAAGCCGACGACATTTGCCACGGCTGCAACGGTGAATGCCCCCCTCCCCGTCACCATCCCATTGTTGGCGGTGACGATGGCCAGGTCGGCGGAGTCCACGTCGCCGTCGAGGTCGAAGTCGGCGCGGGCCTCGTAGGTGTTGACGCGGATGTAGTCGGTGATGGTCCAGTCGGTGGTGCCGGTGGTGGCCGCGTCCACGGCGCCGTCGCTCTTGACGTTGCCCTGGGGCAGGCCGAAGGGGACGCTGCTTGCGGAGTAGCGGTACTGCTCGGCGACCTTGCCATCGGCGGTGAGCATGGCCACGACGTTGCCGCGGAAGTCGGAGCAGTAGTAGAGGCGCTCGGTGCGGGTAGAGGGGGGTGGCTTGAGGGGACACACCATGCGGGGAAGGATACGGCGGACGGTCAAGGGATGTCGGACACGCCCGTCGCGTCCGGCACTACCTTGGCCTCAGAGCAGGCCAAGGTAGTGGCACGGTTCATCATGGGGCCACCCGCCGCTCGACGGCGGGGCCAACCGCTCATGGATCGTCGTGCCACCCGCCAAGGGACTCTTCGCTCGTTCGGCCCCGGACCTGAGCTTGCGCTCAGGGCTCTCTTGGAGAGGAAACTTTGCGGCGGACGGCGAAGGGTTTGGTTGGCGCGTGCCCCGGTTGGCGGCGCGCGTTCTCGGGTTTTTCCCTCCCTTCTCCGCCCCCGTTCGTCCCCCATCGGTGATTCTCTTGTGAGAATGGGCGCGGCGCGGTATGGTGTGGGTCACCCCAGGAGCCTTCCATGTCCCGATTGCTGTGTGTTTGTGTTGCGGTCGGAACGGCGTTGCTGGCGGGCGTGTCGGCGCTGGCGCAGCCGGTGATCACGATGGTGACGGCGCAGGGTCGGCCCACGGCGGGGGGGGCGATGCTCCAGATCCAGGGGACGAACTTCGGGGGGGCGCCGGTGGCCCGGATGGGCGGGGTGGCGATGACGATCCTTGGGGTGGGCGGGGGCGGGAACACGCTGATTGCGCAGACGGTGGCGGGGCAGGGGACGGTGAGCGTGACGGTCGAGGACGGGGCGATGGTGTCGAACTCGGTGCAATACACGTACGACGGGCCGCGGCTGTTTTCGATCAGCCCGCCGTCGGGGTCGGTGGCGGGCGGGGGCACGATGGCGATCCAGGGGGAGAACTTCGGGACCAGCGCGACGGTGACGATCGGGGGCGCAGTTGCGCCGAGCGCGGGGGCGCAGACGCACACGCAGGTGATGGTGACGGTGCCGGGGGGCGTGGGGACGAACAGGGCGGTGGTGGTGACGGTCGCGGGGCAGAGTTCGTTTTCGTCGCTGGCGTACTCGTATGACGCGCCGTTCATCACGTCGATCAGCCCGGACTCGGGGCCGACGGCTGGTGGAACGGTCATGACGATCGGGGGATTCAACCTTGGGCTGGCGGGTGGCGGGGCGGGGACGCCGGCGGTGAGCGTCGGCGGGGTGGCCGCGCCGGTCGTGTCGGTTTCGCCGGCGTCGGTGCAGGTGACGGTGCCGGCGGGGGCTGGGACGGGGCGCGCGGTGTCGCTGACGGTCGGGGGGCAGACCACGCCGCCGGGGCTGGCGTTTTCGTACAACCCGCCGCTTATCAACACGGTCTCGCCGATCTCGGGGCCGACGGCGGGGGGACAGTTGATGACGATCGACGGCGGGAACTTTGGTCCGTCGGCGCCGACGGTGACGATCGGGGGCGCGGCGTGCGCGGTGCAGAGTTCCTCGCACACGTCGATCACGGCGTTGACGCCGGCGGGGCAGG
Organism: uncultured Phycisphaerales bacterium; assembly: GCA_937871915.1. GTDB lineage: Bacteria > Planctomycetota > Phycisphaerae > Phycisphaerales > UBA1924 > UBA4658. The sequence continues at coordinate 3,177 of CALMPG010000030.1, read as the reverse complement.
GGTCGCGGCCGCTGGTGGTGACCGTCGCGGGGCAGACGAGCCCGGGTGGGTGGTCGTACTTCTATGACGCGCCGTTTATCACGGGGATTTCGCCGGTGTACGGGCCCGCGGAGGGCGGGGCGCCGCTGATCATCGACGGGCAGAACTTCGGCACAGCGCCGAGCGTGACGGTGGGCGGTTTGGCGGCGACGATCGTGTCGCAGACGCACACGCGGATCGTGTGCACGACGCCGGTGCGGGCGGCGTCGAACCTGGTTGCGCCGGTGCGGGTGAGCGTGGGCGGGCAGCTGTCCAACCTGTCGAACTATGTGTTCTCGTGCGGGTCGGATGCGAACCACAATGGGGTGAGCAATGTCACGGACATCTTTGATTTTCTGAATGTGTGGTTTGCGGGGTGTCCGTGATGGGAGAGGGGGGAGGGCGGAAGGGGGAGGGTGGAGGGAGACGGGCTGTCGCTCGCTTGCGTTCGGGGTGCCGATTGGTTGGGGGCCTGCGCGGCGGGCGGGAGGATCGTGTCGGCGCGGGTGCGGAAAGGGTCGCCGCGCGAGTGGCTGGTGGGCCGTGGGCGAGGGTATTTGATTTGGCGGGTGGTGTTGCGGAGTTGGATGCTGAGGCGAAGGGGGTGTGTGGCTTACCGCCCCGGCGCGTCCTTGTGGGCCCAGGTGGGCCAGCCGGCGGCCGCGGCTCTTTGCAGCCCTTGTTCCGAGACTTCCGCGCCCCAGGCGGTGAACTGCGGGGAGAGGTCGCGGTTGGTTGCTCGGGAGAAACGCAGGAGCAGGTCGTCCCACTTGGCCTGGTTGGTCTTGGGCGTGCGGTACTCGGGCGAGTGGATCTCCTTGAGCACGGCCTTGAAGGGCTCCCAGCCGAACTCCTCCTGGATCTGCCTCCAGAGGCGGAGGGCGACGAAGGGGCTCTGGCCCTCGCCGCGGGGCATGGGGGCGTCGGGCTTGGTCCAGTTCTCGGCGCGGTCGAAGGGGGGCAGGCCGAGGCCCTTGCTGCGCACGTACATGGGGAACCAGTTGCAGGTGACCTCGGTCTGGCCCTTGGGGGTCCAGCCGTTGTATTGCTGGTTGTGGCCCATCTCGTGGAAGAAGCCCCAGACGTTGCCGTCCCGGAGTTTCTTGAGATCGACGATGGAGTCCAGGCCGCCCTGGCACATAATCGGATGGCCGCTGTGCATCGACCCGGCGGAGATGGCGGGGTCCCAGACGAGGCGTTCGGCGGTGAACTCGCCCGCGCCGAGCTCGTGGACGAGTTCCAGGCCGCGCTCCCAGAAGGTCATGAGGTCGGTGGGGTTGTCGATCTCGCGGACCAGACGCGACGGGACGGTGATGGAGATGTGGGGGGCGACGAGCTCGGCCCACGGACCGGGGGCGGTGCGTGCCGCCGCCCACTGCTCGGGCGTGGTCTGTCCGAGCACGAAGAGGGGCGCGGCGATCGCGCCGGAGACGCGGACGGCGACGGCGCGGGCGGCGTGCCTGGCATCGGGCGGGGGCACCTCGATGTAGACCGGGCCGCCGAAGGGGCTGGCGATGCGGACCTGGGCGCGGTCGAGGGGCCATGATCGCGTGAGATTTACGGGCGTGCGCTTGAACTTCTTGGCCTTGGGGTTGCTGTTGTCCTGGTGGGCCCCGATGCGGACATAGAGGCCGACGGCGCGGGCGTCTTCGGGGACATCCACCGTGACGACCTCACCCGGCGCGGCGTACAGGCCGGTGGATTGCCACCATCGCGCCTTGGGCCGCCAGCGGATCGGGTCGAGCGGGACCGGGACCTCGATGTTGGCACGCCGGGGGGCCTCGGCCGGGACTGCGCCGGGGAACCTGGGCGCGTCGGGGTGGGCGCGAACATCCTCGGGGGCGAGCTTGAGCCATGCCTCGCGATAGGCCTTGGCCTGGGCGATCTGCTCGGCGATGGGGTCGGCTGGCTGGTCGGGCGCGGGGGGCGGGGGTGCCGCGAGGAGGGGCCCGGGGCGAAGGACCATCGCGAGTGCGAGCAACCGCGTGGCGAGGAGGATTCGTCGGGAGATCATTGGGTGGACACTCCGCGTCGGGCCTGGATTCACGTGCACCGCGCGACGGCGAGCGCGGGCTTGGTGGGGAATCCGGGCGCTGTGTTGCCGCTGGGGCGCTGAGTGTACGGGCGGGTGGTCTGGGGGAGGGGGGACGGGGGGACGGGGGGAGGGGGAGTTTGTGCGGGCGTGTCCCGTGATCGGGGGCCGCGGAAGCGCAGGAACAGCGCGAAAACGGTGTGGGAGTGTGCGTAACCGCTCTGTGGACGCACAAAGAAACTCTTCCGAGCCACGCAGATGGAGCATCTTCGCACGACGGAGGAGTTTCTCCCCACGGCGATGGAGGATCTTCCCACGATGGAGGAGTTTCGCCCCTCGGTGATGGGGCATCGTCCCGCGACGGAGGAGCTTCTTCCCACGGCGATGGAGCATCGTCCCCCGACGGAGGAGTTTCTCCCCGCGGCGATGGGGCATCCTTGTGGGATGATGGAGCATCCCGGCGATGGGGCGAGCCGGGCGGTCTTTCTGAAGAGCCGGCGGGGTGGGCTGGAAGGCGGGGCCGGCGCCGACGATCAGGGGGCGGGCGGGGGCGCCTTGGGGGGCTGATAGGCGCCGGCTTCGGAGCGGAAGCCGATGGCGATGCGGTTCCAGGCGTTGATGGCGGCGATGGCCCAGGTGAGGTCGGCGAGTTGCTTGTCGTCGAAGTGCTTGCGGACCTCGGCGTAGATGGGGTCGGCGGCGGCGATGGCGCCGGAGTTGTGCCAGACGGGGATGAGCGTGAGGGACTCGGCCCAGGCGAGGGCGGCGCGCTCCTTGTCGGAGTAGTACGGGCTTTCGCGCCAGGCGCTGAGGCCGTAGAGGCGCTGCTCGGACTCACCCCCCCCACCGGCCGCGCGGGCGTCTTTCCAGTGCATGTCCACGCAGTAGGCGCAGCCGTTGATCTGGGAGACGCGGAGTTTGATGATGTGGAGAAGGGAGCCGGGGAAGGCGGCGTGGAGGTGCTTCTCGAGGGCGAGCATGGCGCGGAAGGCTTCGGGAGAGGCTTTGGTGTAGTCGAGTCTCATGGGGAAAGGGTATCGGCGGGGGGAGGAGGCGGAGGGGGGCGGGCGGCGGCGCGAGCCCCGCCCAGCCGATGGCCACGCGGGGGGCGGCGAGCGGCGTGCAGA
>CALMPG010000029.1 GCA_937871915.1 uncultured Phycisphaerales bacterium | reverse complement strand
GCCCGGCGTGTGGTCGAGGCGGGGATCGGCTGGACGATCTCGCGCGAGGCGACCGATTTCGATCACTTCTACGACGCCTGGTATGCGCCCTCGATCCGTCTGCGCTTCGGCGATCTCGGAGTCCTGCGTGAGCGGGCCGTGCTGCGCCGACAGTTCCGTACGCACGGACCCCATGGCATCGCGGATTGCGTCGAAAATGCCGAGCGGGTCCTCATCTCCCCGGCGCTCCTCGATCAGCCGCCCCCACCACAAACGCCCCCCCCCCCCGATCCATCACCGGCACCACCGGGATCGCATCCACCACCGAGCACACATCGATATCCGCCCCCAGTCCCTCCCGCATCAGGTTCCGCGCCCCCCGCGACCGCCTCAACTCCCCCGCCAGCCCCCGCTCGCGCGCGCTGCGCCACAACTCCATCGCGATCATCGTCGAGTCATCATCCGGGCGCGCATCGGCCATCCGCACCGGCCGCCCCATCCGCTCCATCGCCTCCGCGATCGCCCCCGCCGCCAGCACATCCTCCAGCGTCACCCGCGTCCGCGTCCCCGCGCAGATCACATGCACCACGCGCTCATCCGCCCCCACGAACTTCGCCAGCGCCGACACATTCGCCAGGCACCCGACCACCAGCGCCCCCGCCCGCTCCGCCAGCACCGCCGCCCTCGTCCCGTTGGTCGTCGTGAACGCGATCATCTTCCCTTCCACTCGCTCCCGCGTGTACGACTCCGGCGAGTTGTCCAGATCAAACCCCGGAATCCGCACCCCCTCGCGCTCCCCCCCCGCCAGCGTCGTCCCCGGCGACAGCGCCCGCCGCGCCCCCGCATCCGCCTCCGTCAGGCACGGCACCACCCCACGCGCCCCCGCCGCAAGCGCGCCACAGATCGTCGTCGAAGCCCGAAACTGATCGATCACCACCGCCACCCCGCCCGCAAGCGCGGCCGGATCCACCAGTTGCGGCACCAGATACGTTCGCACAACTCCAGCCATCCCCAATCAGAGGCCCGGGCGCAAGCCCGGGCAAGGAGGCGTACCGAACAAGTGAAGAGGTGTGATTGCAAGGTGCATCACCTCTTCACCTGCTCACCTGCTCACCTCTCCATGGTTCGTATCCTTCCCCATGCTCGACCTGCAAACCCTCCGCACCCTCCTCACCTACACCGACTGGTCCACCACCCGCCTTCTCGAGTGCGCCGCCCCCGTCTCCGACGAACACCTCGACACCGACCTCCACATCGGCCCCGGCACCCTTCGCCGCATCCTCCTCCACACCTACAACGGCGAACTCATCTGGCTCAAACGCTGCCAGGGCACCATCGAAAACCCATGGCCCGGCGAGAGCGAGAAAGTCTCCATCGCCGACCTCGCCACCCGCTTCCGAGCCAACACCGCCGCCCGCAACACCTGGCTGAGCACGCTCGACCCCACCACCCTCGCCCGCACCCAAACCTACCGCGACTCCAAGGGCACCCTCTACCAAGCCCCCCTCGGCGACATGCTCCTGCAAACCGCCATGCACACCAAGCACCACCAGGCCCAGGCCGTCAACGCCCTCAAGCGCCTCGGCGCCCAGTGGCCCGAACTCGACTACATGTACCGCGTGCGCCAACCGGCGTGATCACGCCCGATACGCGTTCGCCACCTTCGCCAGCGCATCGCCCACCGTCTTCACATGCTCCTCGCTCAGCATGTGGTGCATCGGCAGCGCAAACACCTGCTTGCTCAGCCCATCCGCCACCGGCGGGGGGCCCCCCCTCCCCCCCAACCTCCCCCCCGCCGCACCCAATCGCCGATCGAACAAACGCCCCACACCCCGCGAGATTTCCCATGAACAAACTGCTCACAGAAGCCATCGGCACATTCTTCCTCGTCTTCATCATCTGCCTCGTCGTCGCCACCGCCGCCCCCATGGCCCCCCTCTTCATCGGCCTGGGCCTCATGGTCATGGTTTTCATGGGCGGTCCCATCTCCGGCGCCCACTTCAACCCCGCCGTCACCCTCGCCGTTCTCATGCGCGGCAAGATCTCCCCGCCCCTGGCCGCCCGGTACGTTCTCTCGCAACTCCTCGGCGCACTCCTGGCCGCGTTCCTCGCGTCCTTCATCGCCAACAAGACCATCCCCATCGCCCGAAACCCAGAGTTCACCCTTGCCGCCGCCCTCCTCGTCGAGGCCATCTTCACCTTCGCCCTCGCCCTGGTCGTCCTCAACGTCGCCACCGTCAAGTCCTCGGCCAACAACTCCTACTACGGCCTGGCCATCGGCATGACCGTGGCCGCCGCGGCCGCCGCGGGCGGCGGCATCTCCGGCGGGGCCTTCAACCCCGCCGTCGGCCTGGGCATCGGCCTGGTCTCCACCATCAAGACCGGCGCCGACGCCACCCACCTGTGGATCTACATCGCCATGCCCCTCCTCGGCGGCGCGCTCGCCGCGCTCACGTTCAAGGCCCAGCACGGCGCCACCGCCGACTGACCACGCGGTCGGAGCCCCCGCGGTCACGCGGGGGCCACGGGGCCATCCGCACGCCCTCGATGCCCACCGACACCATGATCGCAAGCGCCCGCCACGCGCCGCTTTCTCCACAGGCACCCCGCGACGGACCCCTTCCCAAGCAATCCCGGGCAACCCTCCCCGCCCGCCCCGGAACATCCTGAATATACTCTCCCATCGCCGCCACCCCCGGCGACCACCAAAACCCATCGAGGCCAGGGGGGCTTGGCCAGTCCGGGTACCCCGCCACTCCGTGGCGGGCGCCTTTGCCTTCGGAGTCTCCCATGCCCAAGTGGACCAAAGCCGAACTCCTCTCCCGCCCCATCGAGCACATCGACATCACGAAGATCGACGCTCGACCCATCATCGACGCCTACCGCGACATGGCCTATTCCTCGCGCACGCTGGCGCAGGCCGCGGACATCTACTCGATGATGCTCAAGGACAAGGACTGCGCCGTCATCGTCACCCTCGCGGGCTCGCTCATCAGCGCGGGCCTCAAGAAGGCCCTCATCACGATGGTCGAGTGCAACATGATCGACGCCATCGTCGCCAGCGGGGCGAACATCGTCGATCAGGACTTCTTCGAGGGCCTCGGCTTCAAGCACTACATCGCCCCCGGCTCCCCCGAGGCCCCGCCCGTCGACGACATGACCCTCCGCAACCTCATGATCGACCGCATCTACGACACCTACATCGACGAGGACGACCTCCGCGACTGCGACGACACCACCCACAAGATCTTCGACCAGTTCGCCCCGGGCGCGTACTCCAGCCGCGAGTTCATCGAGGCCATGGGCGCGTACCTGCTCAAGAACCACCCCAGGAACGAGTCCATCGTCAAGACCTGCTACCAGAAGCGCGTGCCCATCTTTGTCCCCGCCTTCAGCGACTGCTCCGCCGGCTTCGGCATCGTCCTCCAGCAGACCGAGGCCATCGAGAAAGGCCGTGGCCAGGTCGCCATCGACTCGGGCAAGGACTTCCGCGAACTCACCGACATCAAGCTCGCCTGCAAGGACACCGGCCTGCTCATGCTCGGCGGCGGCGTCCCCAAGAACTTCGCCCAGGACATCGTCGTCGCGGCCGAACTCCTCAGCGAGCGCAAGGGCGGCAAGGCCCGCGGCGACATCGGCATGCACAAGTACGCCGTCCAGATGACCGTCGCCGACAGCCGCGACGGCGCCCTCTCCGGCTCGACCCTCCGCGAGGCGTGCTCCTGGGGCAAGGTCGACATCGTCCACGAGCAGATGGTCTTCGGCGAAATCACCGCCCTCTTCCCCATCCTCGCCTCCGACGCCTACCACCGCAAGGCCTGGAAGTCCCGCAAGGGCTTCAAGTTCGCCGACCTGTACGAGAAGGGCGACGGGCTTCCCAACTTCAACACCAAGAAGAAGGCCGGCGCACGCTGAGTCTCATCCAGAGCCCCCGCGGTCACGCGAGGGCGACAGGGGCCGAACGACACGCCCCAGCATCCCTCCACACCCAAAGAGCCCCGAGCACATGCTCGGGGTTTTTTCGTGCAAGCCGATCTGCTTTCTGTTAGCACCCGGTCGCTGGAGGTTCAAACATGCCCATTCCCGGCTACCAGGACTTCATGCTGCCCCTGCTCACACTCGCCGCCGACGGTCGCGAACACCGCATCGCGGATGCGATCGAACTGCTCGCGGATCAAATGCAGTTCTTCGAGCACCTCGTGCTCAAGGTCGTTACGTCGATGGGCTACGGGGGAGGCCAGGTCGACCGGGCGGAGGTGACGGGCAAGAGCGGCGACGATGGCATCGACGGTGTCATCCGTGAAGATCGACCGGGGCTCGATACTGTGTATCTTCAGGCCAAGAAGTGGGACAACCCTGTGGGGCCGGGCGAGATCGACAAGTTTGTGGGCAGCCTGTCCCGCAAGAAAGCGACCAAGGGAGTCTTCATCACCAGCGGCACGTTCACCAGCGGCGCCGAAAGAGCAGCCTCCGAGGCCAAACTCAATGTCCGCCTGATCGACGGAGAAGAACTCGCCGGCCTGATGATCGACTGCAACGTCGGCGTTTCTGTGGCCGCGACCTACACGGTGAAGAAGGTGAACACGGATTTCTTTGACGCACTCGGATAGGACAGGAGGAACATCATTTCCCATGTCCCGCTCCGCCAAACCCTCCCCCAGACTCTCCCCCGCCCGCCAGCGCTGGCTGAACAAGCAAGTCTCCACCGGCCGCTTCGCCAGTCTCGACGAGGCCCTCGACTTCTGCATCCGCCAGACCGCCGAACTCGACGCCGCGCAGGCCGAGTTTGACAAACTCATCGCCGAGGGCGACAAGGGGCCGTTCGAGCGCGTTGGTGCCGCGTGGTGGTCGCGTTTCCGAGCCGAGACCGCCGCCCGTCGAGCCGCTCGCCCACGGAGGAAGTCGGCCTGACTCGCACGATCGACATCTCTCCTCGCGCCAGTCGTGATCTGCGAGAGATCCAAGACTACCTCGACGCCAAGAGCCCGCAGGCTGGGGTTGCTCTTTGAGGATGAGGCCGAAGCCTGTCTGCTTGGTCTCTCTTCGCATCCGCTGATCGGACGGATCGTCAAGCGCCCGGAACGGCGCGGTACCGCTTTGCGGGCGTGGCGAGTATCGAGCCGATTCTGGCAGTACATGGTCTACTACCGAGTCTTCTCTCACTCGGTTCGCGTCGTCCGGGTACTCCACAGCGCTCGAAACGTACGGGCGATCCTGCGGTTGCCACGCTAGCACTGGACAGCTCGGCACTTCTGTCAACGCCGATCGCGCAGTGCCCGGGGGTCTTGCTTCCCCCGCATCCCCAACTCGAAGTTCGCCTCGCGATCATCCCCGAGTCCCGCCCGCAAACCCACCCCCTCGCGCGCACTCGGACCCGCCCATAACCCCCCATCGCGCCGCCGCGCACGCCCGTGCCGCCTGCGCCGACCCCTCCCCCACCCCCGCCCCCGATCATCGCGGTATTCCCTTGCATTCCTCGACGATGAATGGGAAGTCTCTTTCCCGGCCACTGCCCCTCAGCCCCGCAGCCCCCCGGCCCCCAGCCCATCGCCTCCTCGAAACCGGAGACCTCCCATGAACGCCCATGCCCGCCGCGGAGTTGAGTGCGTCGTCCTCCTGTTCCTCACCGGCGGCCTCGCCCACATCGACCGCGCCAAGGCTGTGGGGGGGGGCGGCGGCGACGGCCAGCAGCTCGCCGCCTGGTCCACCGCCTACCAGTCCCAGGTCGGCTCCCAGTCCACCTCTATCGCCGCCACCGTCCGCTCCTTCCAGTCCACCCACCCCGACTTCCGCCTCGCCGCCAGCGGCGTCCAGCCCGGCCGCTACCAGGGCATCATGGCCAGCGCCCTCGGCGCCGATGGCAAGCCCGTCTTCGCCTCCACCGGCAACCGCGTCCTCACCGACTGGCGCGACGCCGCCGGCAAGGCCATCATCAAGCCCCGCTCCTACATCTCCGCCCAGTCCGGCGATACCGCCGGCGCGCTCGACCCCGCCACCGGCGCGGCCGTCTCCTCCGCCTCCACCTTCAACCAGTGGTTCCGCGACACCCCGGGCGTCAACTCCACCACCAAGTCCACCCTCGCCCTCACCAAGCAGGGCTCCAGCTACGTCTTCGACGGCTCCCTCGACAACCTCACCGGTTCGACCAACACCGACTACACCGCAGAGGCCTCCTGGTACTTCGTCAACGAGGCCAACCGAAACTTCTTCATCGACGTCGCCTCCAACGCCGAGGTCTGGGTCTACGTCGACGACAAGCTCGTCATCGACGGCGGCGGCATCGGCGGTGTCAAGTTCGACATCACCAACAACACCGTCGTCACCCAGGAGCCCTGCGACGCCGCCATCACCGTCGTCGGCGCGGCCATCCAGTCCGGCTCCACCCCCTGCCCCGTCACCGTCCGCGCCAAGGTCGGCGCCACCACCAAGGACCCCTTCGGCTCCTTCACCTCCTGGAGCGCCGGCAACGTCAACACCACCACCGGCAACCCCCGCACCGCCTCCCTCGGCTCGAGCCTGCCCTCCGGCACCGTCATCTCCGTCGCGGGCCAGTCCTGGCTCCCCAGCGGCTCGAGCGCGAGTTCCTACCTGACCATCGACTCGTCCACCACCTCGCCCAACGTCCGCGCCTTCCGCAACGGCGACTCCGCCCCGGACATCAAGCCCTTCCAGAACCAGGCCGCCGCCGCGACGTTCCTCGCCCCGTACATCGACGCCGCCACCAAGCGCGTCAAACTCCAGACCAACCAGATCATCTACCTCTTCGAGCTCGGCACCACCAACCTCTCCAGCACCGCCGCCGACTTCCAGGACCTCGTCGTCCTCGTCACCCTCAACCGCCCCGCCGTCACCCAGACCACCTCCACAACCACCACCACCTTCTCCGCCGCCCCCGACATGCAGCAGCGCATCGACCTCTCCCGCCTCCCCTGGCTCGACGACCTGTCCAGCCACAAGATCACCGTCCTCTTCGCCAACCGCACCGGCGCATCCTCAAACCTCCGCCTCGAAACCAACATCTCCACCCTCAACCTCGCCAACTTCCGCACCGCTGTCGAGCAAGACTGAGCCCCCGCGGTCACGCGGGGGCCAAAGGGCCCGTTCGTCGTACATCCCGCCTCTCGAAAGCCCCGAGCACCCACCGCTCGGGGCTTTTCATTCCACCGCCTCCGGTTCTGGTTGCGGCCCCATCGCCCTAAACTCGCCCGCATGGACGCGTCGCCAGCCACCACTCCGCCCACAACTCCCCGGCGCTCCCGCCTCTCCCGCCTCGCCCTCACCACCACCCTCGCCCTCCTCGCCCTCACCCTCGCCGGCTGGGTCTTCAGCCACGCCCGCATCATCACCACGGGCCGCAGGTTCGGCTCCATCATCGCCCCCGGCGGCCCGGGCGGCGAACCGAACGAGTGGACCTTCCGCGCCCGCACCATCCGCCTCGCCCAGTTCCCCGGCGAACTCTCCCTCGGCCTGAGCGAGTACCGCAGCCTCGCCCCCAAGCGCGAGGGGCTCGACACCTGGGAAGACTGGCGCGGCTGGTCCGCCGATGTCATCCCCGCCTCCGCCCTCACCCGCGACAACCAGCCCGCGATCCACTGGCGCTCCGCCTCCGACTTCGCCTTTCTCGGCCTGGGCACCACCGAGTTCTCCCGCAGCGGCGAGACCACCCGCATCGTGAGCATCCCCCACTGGTTCCTGCTCACCATCCTCGCCACGATCGCCGCGGCTCTCTGGTTCCCCGCCCACCGGCGCGCCCGCCGCATCCGCCACAACCAGTGCCCCCACTGCGCCTACGACCGCAGCGCAACGCCGCCGCACGCCCCCTGCCCCGAGTGCGGCCGCACGCGCCCATAATCCCCCGATGCCCGATCCGCCCACAACCCCCGCCGCGCCACGCACTCGACACTCGGCACTCCGCACTCCGCGCTCAGCCCCGCGTCCCCACTCCCGACCCCTGCGCCTCTGCGCCTACTGCCTCCTCGCCTCCGCGATCATCCAGATCCCCCTCGCCTGGGTCTGGGTCCTTTCCTTCCGCCCCCGTGCGCACACCGAGAACTCCACGCTCATCCCCGCCCCCAAGGGCTCGACCTCCGGCATCGCCGTCATCAAGATCGAGAACAACGCCTACGCCGGCTCGCGCTGGGTCCGCATCACCGGATGGTCCTCCGTCGCCGCCTCCGCCCTCCACGTCAGCCGCTCCAACCCCGGCGAGCCCTTCGACTCCAACCCCACGCACCCCTGGCCAATGCGCCAGGCCCTCCCCGCCATCGCCGACGCTTCCCAGTGGCCCGAGCAGGGCTCCCCCCCGTCCATCCCCGGCGTCAACTACGGCATCACCCTCTGCCAACTCGAGACCATCGGCTGGCCCTTCTACTGCGCATCCGGACGCGTGGACACCAGCCCCGACCAATCCACCACCACCCTGCGCGGCATGGTCTACGCCCGCTCGCCCCTCCTCGATCCCTTCCCGCGGGATAAGGAGGCCGCGCTCTGCTACCGCCCCGTCCCCCTCGGCTACGCCCTCAACACCATCTTCTACGCCAGCCTCGCCGTCGCCGTCCTCCTCCCCGTCGGCGTGCTCCGCCGCCGCCACCGCACCAACCGCGGCCGATGCCCCGCCTGCAACTACGACCTGCACGCCACGCCCGAAGACCTCCCCTGCCCCGAGTGCGGCACGGCGAGACGCTGAGAGCACACAGCACACAAAGTCGATCACCTGGCTCGAATGTGTGCTTTGTGCTGTGTGCTTTGTGCTTTTCTACGCGTACCGATATTCGATCGGCGCCTCCACCTCCGCCAGCAGACTCGCGTGCACCGGGCACGAGTGCCCCACCCTCTCCACCCGCTCCCGCATCTCCACCGGCACCGTCCTGGGCAGCGTCACCACCACCGGCAGCCGCGCGATCCGCCGCTGCGCCGGCGGCGTGGTCATGTGCTTCTCCACGCTCGCCGTCGCCCCGTCAATCTTGAACCCGCTCCGCTCCGCGTACATCCCGATCGTCGTCAGAATACACGACGCCAGCGCGGCCGCGACCAGATCCGTCGGGCTAAACGCCGACGCCTCACCTCCGATGTCCTTGGGAGCATCGGTCCGCAGCACCGCACCCTCCGGATGCCGCAGCTCGCACTTCTTGTTGCCCACATACGTCGTCTGGATGGTCACCATGCACCATCGTACGTGACCGGCCCCGACGAGCCCGGAACGCAGTGAGGGGTTCCCGGCAACAATTCCACCTCCCATGCCCGGCCGTGCCCCCTCCAAACTCCGCCCCCTCTTGATCCTCTGGCTCGCCTCCCTCTGCGTCGCCGCGCTCCTGCAGATCCCCCTCGCCTGGGGCCTCGCGTACGTCTCCCGCTCCATCACCTTCGCGGAGGTCCCCATCGACCTCCTCGCCCCCGCCGATCTCGACACCGACACCGAGACCATCTCCATCTTTTCCTACTCGTTCCCCGGCGTGCGATCGATCACCATCATGGCCAACCCGCCCGGCACCATGTCGCGCCGCTATCTCGAGCACCACACGTTCGCGCCAAACTCCAGAGAGATCATCGCCGCCACCCCGCCCTGGCCTCCCGCCGACGTCCATCCCGCCCTCGCCAGCGCCTCCGCTTGGCCCCCACGCACCGGCGTCTACTCCCGGCCGAACATGTCCCACCACGTCCCGCTCACCTCCCGCCACGCGGCCGGTTGGCCCTTCCTCTGCGTCGAGGGCCGCATCGAGTTCACCCGCTCCAACACCTCTTCCCTCACGCCCCGCACCTTCGGCATCGCCACCGATCCCCGCCTCTTTCCCTCCTCCGGCGTCGGCTATCTTGTCTACTACCCCCGCTGGCCGGCCTATCTCGCCAACACCCTTATCGACGGCCCCATCCTCGCCGCGGCCATCCTCCTCTCCACGCTCCTCTTCCGCACCCTCCGCGCCCGCCGTCGCCGCCGCGAAGGCCTCTGCCCAAACTGCGCCTACGACCTCCACGCCACCCCGCCCAACACCCCCTGCCCCGAGTGCGGCCGACCAAGGTAGTCTCTCGCAATGGCTGACAACGTTGCCACCACCACCCGAGTCCGCCGACCACTCCTGCGAGCTTTGGTCTGCGCAGCCTTCGGCGTGATGACGTCAGTAGTTGTCGCATGGCTCGTAGTCGTGGTGAATCCAATTCCACCGGAAGACGGCAAATGTGTCGGAAACCGGGACAGGAACCCCACGAACGGCGAGGGAAATGGCCACATCGAGCTATGGGAGCGGCACTCGCTTGGAACCACCCAGCACTGGGCGTGGGTTCTCGCACTCCATCCCCTCCCACCCGACTACACAGGACCAAATCCGCGTCCTCGCGAGGAATCCGACTATCACTTCGACCTATCACCATCGAGTTGGGTGCGAAGCCACGTTCTTCCGTGGGAAACCGGCGCCGCCCAATGGCCTCCAGACCAGTACAGGGACCTTCGCTTTGTTGAAATGCGCGGCTGGCCGATCCGATGCCTCTGGTGCGAGTTCGACTACAGCGGCTCAAGTCCGTGCGTGGACCCAGTACCGCTTCAACCCTTTGTCGGGACGCCGGTCATTCGCGGCGGTCTCCCCGGCGGCTTTTGCAGACTAGGCCCCAATCCTGTCGCGAAGAAGTTCCCCATCGCATTTCCCCTTCGGCCCTATTGGCCCGGACTGATTCTTGACTCGTTCGTGTGGGCGCTCGCCTGGCCTTTGCTCCTAACGGGCCTTCCCGCGTTGAAGCGGAGAGTCACCGCAGCACTCCGCCACCACCGCAACCTCTGCCCCACCTGCGCCTACGACCTGCAAGCCACACCACCCAACTCCCCCTGCCCCGAGTGCGGCCACATGCGCTGACTCGCCATTTGCCATTTGCTATTTGTGCTTTGTGCTTTCCGATTTCGCTACCCTTCCCCATGCTCGCCTCCCTCTTCCGCTCCAAGAAGCCCGCCCCGGAGCCCCCGCCCGGCCCGCAGCTCGGCATGGTCTGCCTCAAGGGCGAGCTCGGCCTCACCCCCGACCGCATCTGCCGCGCCTGGGCCAAGTTCTTCCCCGCGCTCCCGCCGATCTTCCACAAAGGCACCTCGCCCGACGCCCCCAAGTCCCCCACACCCCGCGGCGACTCCGCCGTCATCGAACTCAACGTGTCAGGCCGCGCCGTCATGGTTGCCGCCATGCCCATGCCCATCCCCGGCAACGACATCCCCGCCGCCTGCGAGGTCTCCTGGATGTGGCCCGACGCCGCCAAACACCTCGCCGCGCACAAGGCCCACGCCATCATCCTCACCACCCCCGACGGCGACCCCGTCGCCGAAGCCCTCGACATCTCCCGCATCGCCGCCTGCGTCTGCGCCGCCGGCGAAGGGCTCGGCATCTACTGGGGCAACGGCGGCCACGTCCACAAGCCCCGCTTCTTCCTCGACGCCCTCAACGCCTTCGACCCCGCCGGCGACGGCGAGCCCCCCTCCATGCTCTGGGTCGGCCTTCGCATCTCGGGTACCCCGCCCGTCCCCGGCGGGCCCGGCACCCCGGGTACCCCGCCGGTCCCCGGCGGGTCCGCCTCGGCCCCCTGCACCCTCACCACCCACGGCATGACCAACTTCGGCCACCACGAACTCGAGATCATCGACACCCACATGCCCGTGGGCGACCTCCGCCTCCTCGCCTTCTCCACCACCGCCTACCTCCTCAAGCGCGGCCCGATCCTCAAGCACAACCAGACCTTCGGCCGCACCGCCACCGAGAAGTTCAAGGTCGAGCACACCACCTCCCGCTTCCGCGAGAACGAGCCGGTGATTCGCCTGCATGTGCCGTAGCACGGGCTTCCTGAGCTTGCCTTCCCGGCACCGGGCACTGGGCACCGGGCACTCCGGCAACCTCCGCCCCATGCCCGGCCTCACCAATCCCAAACGCACGTCCCTCCCCGCCGACCGGCTCGGATGGGCTCTCGACGCCAAACAACAAAAGAGCCCGGCACCACGCCAGGCTCTTCTTTGCCATTTGCCATTTGCTATTTGGCCGGCCTCAGTGCGCCTTGTTCGGATCCACATCGTTGTGCTCGTTCTCACCCGGCGTGAGGTAGATGAACACGAACGTGGGGTACGTGATCTTCGGGGCGCACACGATGAGCCGCCCGCGCTCCGGAATCAGCAGGCTCGTCCGCGCTCCCGGCGCGGTCTCCAGGTTGTGCTCCACCTGCCACGTCCCCTGCTTGTTCCACACCATCGTGATCATCCCGTTCCCGTTGCCGGAGGTGATGTACACCCGCTTGCCGCGCGGGTCCCACCAGCAGTCCGCCGCGTCGTCCCCGCCGATGTCGAAGCGGTGCTTCTCCGTCCCGTCCTTGGTGTCGAGGATCAGCAGCTTGGCCGGGGTGCGGCAGGCCACGAACAACCGCGACCCGTCCTCGTTGATCGCCAGCGGATAGTTCCCGCTGACATCCTTGAGCGTCCACGTCGCCTCGATCTCCCACTTGGCGTTGTCCACCACCACCACCTGCCCTTTGCTCGGGATGTTCACGTACGTCTTCGAGCCGTCCGGCGAGAGCACCAGCCCCTTGGCCTGCGCGGGCATCTCCACGCCCTTGGGAGACTTGCTCCCGTCGGTCAGGTCCACCCAGCTCACGTACTTCCCGTGCCCCACGTACGCCCGCTTGCTCTTCACGTCGTAGCGGATCGGGTCCGCCTCGCCCGAGAACTGCACCACCTTCTCCTCGGTGAGCCTCCCCGCGGGCGTCTTGACCTTCCCGTCGTCCCCCTTCTGCTCCGACCCGATCGTGTAGATGTGCACCGTGCCGTCGCCGCACGAGAGCGCCAGCTTGCGGATGTCGAACGCGACGGCGATCCCGTTGGGCTCGTTGAGCCCCGCCACGGTCTGCACCTGCTCCATGCCACCCTTGTCCAGCACGTGCAGCACGTTGGCCCGCACCGCCGCGAAGTACATGCACCCCGTCAGCGGGTCGTACCCGATCCCGGCCATCCGCCCCTCGGTCTCCGCGGGCAGCACGCTCCGCTGGATCATCGGCAGCGGGTCCTTGAACATGCCGTAGGCCTGTCCAAACGCCGCCGGGGCCATGCCCACAGCGCACGCCAAGCCAAGGCCGATCACGCAACGACGGAGAATGCGGTTCATCATGGTCAATCCTATATCCGGACCTTCCGGCCCGCCCCAACCGTCCCCGCACACCCAACGCGACAACACGGGAATGCGCCCGTGCCAGTATCCAGGTTTACGCGCAACCCCACCCCGCGCTCGCCCAAACAACCCCCGGACTCCCGTTTCCCAACACTTAGCACTCAGCACTCGGCACTCGGCACTCGGCACTCGGCACTCGGCGCTCGGCACTCGCCCCTCACGCCGCCATCTGCTGCATCACCCGCATCAACTCCAGCAACTCCCCCGACGACGCCTCCTCCAGCCCCAGCATCCTCCCCACCGTCTCGGGCGTCTCCTTCACCGGGCTCACCGTGCACGAGATCATCCGCTGCCCGTCCGACCCGTTGATGTACGCCACCACCTCCCCGTCGCGACCCGGCTCCACTTCGATCGACTGCCCGCAGATCTGCAGCCGCTCCGGCCCGCCCCGGCTCTCGGCCCGGACGGCCCGCTGCATCTGCTCGTCCATCATCTCCACCAGCTGGCTCTGCACGCGGTCCGAGATCGAGTCCACATCGCCGATCGACTCCCCGATGTCGCTGAACACCCCGATCGTCTCCTGGTACGCCTGCCCCGTGCTCTTCACCACCCCCTCCACCTGCGTCGGCAGCACCTCGAAGAGCCGCTCGGCGATCGTCGTGAGCGGCACGCGCACGATCGGCTGGCTCCCCCCGCCCGCGGCGCTCTCGAGCTGCACCGCCCCGACGTAGTACGCCAGCCGGTGCAGCAGCACCACCGGATCGCTGCTCTTGCCCACGGGCGGCGCCACGTGGTGCGACACAATCGGCCGGGCCAGCACCGCCGGCATCTTCCACCGCTTCATGAGCGCGTACACCACGTCCGTGTGCGTGTACTCCAGCCGGTCGTACTCCGCCGCGCTCAGCCGCACCGGGTTCTTCACCTCGCCGTGGAGTTTCTCGTACTCCGCCCCGATCATCCGGGCCATGAGCGGCTGCCCGCAGTCGAGCATCAGCCCCACGATGAACGCCTCCGGCGCAAGGTGCGGGCACGTCGCTCTCGCCATCGCGCCGGCGAGGCTCGCCCGATACACCGACTCCCCCCACACCCTCCGGCTCATCGCCCGCGACCCCGCCCCCGCCACGGCGCGGCTGAGGAAGAACCCCAGCGAGATCGCCTTGGTCTTCTCCACCCCCAGGATCACCAGGGCCCGCTCCAGACGCGTCACCGGCTGGCGCTGCGCGTAGAACGCCGAGTTGGCCATCCGCAGCACCCGCCCCGTCATCGCCGCGTCGGTCCGGATCGCGTCGTGATAGTCCCGAATCTGGCCGTCCGGATTCTGCGACAACTCCATGAGCCTCTGCGCCACCTTCGGCTGGGTCTCGATCCCCACGCCGTCGAGCATGCGATTGAGCCGCTCGTAGAGCGCCTCAACCTCGACGGGCGGCAGATCTTTCCGAAGCGTCGGCACGCGGAACACCTCGAGGCACGCGCACAACCGTCGCGCGGCCGCACAACCAGCACACCCCCACCAGCCACCGGGCGCACCGAGCGCGCCGGTTCGGGGGAGTTCACACCCGCATGGAATCGACAGAAACGGGCCATCGATTCATCCGCGCCGGGAATCCCCCAACGCCTTTGTGCATCCGCCAACGTCCGAAAACCGCCCCATCTACGCCGCGAACGCCACGAGCGTGAGCGTCAGCGCGAAACCGCTCACGTCCGTCAGGGTCGTGGATATCGGCCCCGACGCCAGCGCGGGGTCCACCCTGAAGCGGCGCAGCACCAGCGGGCAGAGCGCGCCGATGGCGATCGCCACCACGGCGTTGAGCGACATCGCCAGCCCCGCCGCGGCGCCCACGCGCCACCCCGCGCCCCACAGCCGGCTCAATCCCGCCACCGCCACGCCCAGCGGGATCGCCATGAGCATGGCCAGCGCCAGCTCGTGCATGAGCACCCGCCGCCAGGCCCCGGGCACGACGATGCCCAGGGTCAGCTCGCGGATGCTCACGGCCGCGGCCTGCATGGCCGCGTTCCCGCTCGTGGCCGAGACGATGGGGAGCACGGCCGCCACCACGATCGCCTTCGCCAGCGTCTGCTGGTGCATGGCGATCACCGCCGCGCCGCCAAGGCACATGACCAGATTCACCCCCAGCCACGCCGTGCGCCGCCGCAGTCGTATCGCCACCGGCATGGAGCGCAGCTCCTCGCCGCCCACGATGCCCTGGCTGACGCGATAGTCGTCCTCGGCCTTCTCCTGCTCGCGCTCCGAGGCGTCGGCCCGGTTCACCACGCCCAGCAGCAGGCCCCGCTCGTCCACGACCGGCAGGGCGAGGAAGGGATGCTCATCGAAGACCAGCGACAGGTCGTGCGCCATCGCCGTGTCGCGCACGGCCACCGGCGCCCGCCTGATGAGCGTGTCGAGCGTCGCGTTCTCGCTGGCGAGCATCAGGTCCCGGAGCGGGACCACCCCGACGAGCCGGCGCTGCGGGTCCACCAGGTACATGTACTGCACGCCGATCGCGGCGTACGTGGCGTGATTCGCCCGCAGGTCGCGGACGGCGTCCCGCACCGTCGCGCCGACCGGGAACGAGAGGAGCTCGGTCTGCATCAGCCCGCCCGCCGTGTCGGGCCCGTACCGCAGCAGGCGGGCCGCGTCGGCGCGAGCCTCCGCCGGCAGCAGCGCCTGGACGGCGGCGCGCCGCTCATCGTCGAGCGCGGCGAGGAGGTCGGCCCGCTCGTCGCTGGGCAGGCCCGCGAACAGGCGCGCCGCCCCGGCCGGCGGCATGTCCGACACGATCGGCGCGGCGAGTTCGGGGGGGAGCCAGAGCAGCACCTCGCGGGCCTTGACGTCGTCGGTGATCGCCGCGAGCAGGTTGGCGGCGGCGGGGGCCTCCATGGCTCCGAAGAGGGCGCGGGTTCCGTCGGGATTGGGATCGAGGAGCGCGTAGGCGCTGGCGGCGGCGGCGAAGTCCTCGGCGGCGGCGAGGTCTCGCACGCGGTCGAGGTCGGCGGTGTTGGGGGCGATGGACATCGTCGGGGGACGATAGGGGGAGGCGCGCCGGGATCGGGGAGAAGCGTTGTTGGCGGGCGCGCGGGATAGCGGGGCGCGGGGGGGGCGGGGGTCGGGGTATGGGGTGTGGCGGGGGGGTGGGGGGGGGGGGGGGGGGGGTCGC
>CALMPG010000028.1 GCA_937871915.1 uncultured Phycisphaerales bacterium | reverse complement strand
GGGATTTACCGCTCCCCCCACCCCCCCCTCCC
Source organism: uncultured Phycisphaerales bacterium (assembly GCA_937871915.1). Lineage (GTDB taxonomy): Bacteria > Planctomycetota > Phycisphaerae > Phycisphaerales > UBA1924 > UBA4658. Next base: position 15,636 of record CALMPG010000028.1, on the reverse strand, counting down.
CCCCCCCCCCCCCCTCCCTCCCCCACCCCCGCCGCGGCCACCGCCGACGTCGGCCTCATCGGCCTCGCCGTCATGGGCGCCAACTTCGCCCTCAACATGGCCGACCACGGCTTCAGGGTCGCCGTCTACAACCGCACCACCTCGGTCACCGAGGAGTTCATCAAAGACAACCCGGCCGACATCATCGGCCCCGGCGGCGCGCTCGTCCCCGCGGCCGAACTCGCCGACTTCGTCACCTCCATCAAGCGCCCCCGGCGCATCATGATCCTCGTCAAGGCCGGCAAGGGCACCGACGCCGTCATCGACTCCCTCACGCCCCTGCTCGAACCCGGCGACTGCATCATCGACGGCGGCAACGCCGAGTGGAACGACACCGTCCGCCGCGAGGGCGCGCTCAAGGCCAAGGGCCTCCTCTTTGTCGGCTCCGGCGTCTCCGGCGGCGAAGAGGGCGCCCGCTTCGGCCCCTCGCTCATGCCCGGCGGCGATCAGAAGGCCTGGGAACTCATCAAGCCCATCTGGGTCGCCGTCTCCGCCAAGGTCGACGCCAAGACCGGCAAGCCCCTCATCGGCGCGGCCCGCGGCAAGCCCATCGTCTCCGAGACCGCCGTCCCCTGCACCGCCTTCATCGGCCCCGGCGGCGCGGGCCACTATGTCAAGATGGTCCACAACGGCATCGAGTACGGCGACATGCAGCTCATCTGCGAGGCCTACCACTTCATGCGCGATGTGCTCGAACTCTCCACCGGCGACATGGCCAAGGTCTTCGCCGATTGGAACGCCGGCGACCTCGACTCGTTCCTCATCGAGATCACCGCCGACATCCTCCGCCAGACCGACCCGGTCACCAAGAAGCCCTTTGTTGACGTCGTCCTCGACGCCGCAGGCCAGAAGGGCACCGGCAAGTGGACCAGCGTGAGCGCGCTCGACCTGGGCGTCCCCGCCCCCACCATCGCCGAGGCCGTCTTCGCCCGCTGCGTCAGCGCCATCAAGGAAGAGCGCGTCGCCGCGTCGAAGGTCATCAAGGCTCCGGACATGCCCAGCGTGCAGTGGCACCACGATCATGCGACTCCGGGTACCCCGACGCTCCGCGGCGGGTCTTCCGTGCCCCACATCGGTTCCGGCGACGACAACTGGGTCGACGCCGTCCGCGACGCCCTCTACTGCTCCAAGATCTGCTCCTACGCCCAGGGCTTCGCCCTCATGGCCGCCGCAGGCAAGGACAACAACTGGACCCTCAAGTTCGGCGAGATCGCCCAGATCTGGCGCGGCGGGTGCATCATCCGCGCCCGCTTCCTCCAGAAGATCACCGAGGCCTACCAGAGCAACCCGAGCCTCGCCAACCTCCTCCTCGATCCCTACTTCGCCGGGCGCATCCAGGCCTGCCAGGGCAACTGGCGCAGGGTCGTCGCCCGCGCCGCCATCTCCGGCGTCCCCGTCCCCGCCTTCGCCTCCGCACTCTCATACTTCGATTCCTACCGCTCCGCACGCCTCCCCGCCAACCTCCTCCAGGCCCAGCGCGACTACTTCGGCTCCCACACCTACGAGCGCATCGACCAGCCGCGCGGCCAGTTCTTCCACCTCGAATGGCTCACCCCGGGCCGCCCGCAACGCCCCGCCTGATTCCACGTTCCATGCCCGACCGCTCGCCCAACCCCGCCCCCACCACCCTCGTGCTCGAAGGCACGACCGGCGCGGCGTCGGCGACCACGATCGGCAACGTCACCGTCCGCCCCGATCTCCTCCGCCGCCTCGGCGTCGCCGCCCGTCTCGCCGCCGCGCCCAGCGCACCAACCGCGCCACTCACACTCCGCACCGAGCGCCTCCACCTGCGGCCCCTCGAACTCCGCGACCACGCCGAGTTCCTGCGCGTCATCCGTCTCAGCCGACGCCATCTCGACGAGTTCTGCCCCCTGAGCAACCGCGAGCCCTCGCAGCCCGCCGAGACCGACCACGAACTCTTCGAGCGCCAACTCGCCCTCGCCGAGGGCGCGGCCCACACCGGCCGCGCCTGGCGCGCCTTCGCCTTCGACCAGGGCAACCGCATCGTCGGCGCCTTCAACATCAACGACATCACCCGCGGCCTCGAGCACACCGGCGAGCTCGTCTTCTGGCTCAGCGCCGACGCCACCCGTCGCGGCTACGCCCTCGAGGGCGTCCGCGCCGTCACCGACCTCGCGCTGCGCGATCTCCCCACCGGCCTCGGCCTCTGCCGCCTCATCGCGCTCATCGCCCCCGGCAACGACGCCTGCCTCCGCCTCGCCCGGAAGGCCGGCTTCACGCTCAACACGGGCGCGCCCCCCGCGAATCTGCGCCTCGGCGGGCGCGACGTCGCGCACACCATCTTCCAGATCTTCGCCGACATCGACCCCGCCGCCGCCACCGCCGGTTCTGCGCACGCTGGTCTGGTCGAAGGCAAACCCTCGATCGCCAGCAACCTCTTCGGGCGCGGCCTGCTGAGCATCCTCCGCACCGAAAGCGAGCCGCACTGACTCCCCGGATTCGGGCGACCCGGTCGCAATCGACACCAACGATCGCCTCGGTTGCCCGCAAGATGCCCGCAAGTTCGGCGCAGTTCCCCGCATGTCATTGCATTCGCGGGGTGCTTTCCTATCGTTCAGGCTCAAAACCGGGCGTGGAGTTCCGTTTTTCGGTCCGCCCCGACTTCCTCGAACCTTAGGGACCGCGGGCTGGACGGATTCAGCGCCTGCCGAATCCCGCATCGGAGTCGCATCCGCCAATGGCATCGATCACCTACGACGGGCAGTCCTTCTTGCTCGACGGGCGGCGGGTGTGGCTGGTTTCCGGTTCGATCCATCCGGCGCGCACGCCGCGCTCGCAGTGGGCCGACCGCATCCACGCCGCCAAGCAGGCCGGCCTCAACTGCATCGAGATGCCCGTCGTCTGGTCTCGCCACGAGGCCCGCCACGGTCAGTTCGACTGGACGGGCGAGAACGACCTCCGCGAGTTCGTCAAGACCATCCAGGCCGCGGGCATGTGGTGCATCCTGCGCGCCGGCCCCTTCATCGGCGCGGGCTACGACATGGGCGGCCTCCCCCCCTGGCTGCTCACCATCGACAACCTGAAACTCCGCACCGCCAACCAGCCCTTCCTCGAGGCCTGCTCGCGCTACATCACGGCACTCGCCGGACAACTCCGCGACCTGCAGGTGAGCGCGCCCGTCCCCAAGGGCTCCGCCGCGCCCGCCTCCCCCGGCCCCATCATCATGCTCCGCACCGAGGGCGGCTTCACCTGCGGCGACGAGCAGCTCGCCCACACCTATCTCGGCGAGCTCGACCGCTACTGGCGCGAGGCCGGATTCAACCTCCCCCTCATCAACTCCAACGACCTCTGGCAGAGCGTCGAGGGCGAGATCGACGGCTGGACCGGCTACGACTCGCTCCTCTCCCACCTCCGCCAGCTCGGCTCCATCCGCCCCGCCCAGCCCCGCATCGTCGCCGACTTCACCCTCGGCAGCCAGGACGTCTACGGCGAGCCCGCCGCGCCCCCGAAGTCCCCCGCCGCCGTCATGCGCCGGCTCACCGAGGTCCTCGCCGCGGGCGGCCAGTTCAACATCGCCCCCTTCGCCGGCGGCACCAACTTCGGCTTCGGCGCGGGCCGCAACCCCGCCCGCGGCCACGAGGGATTCCCCACCACCTCCGCCGACGCCGGCGCGCCCGTCGGCGAGACCGGCGAGCACACCGCCCAGTTCCCCGCCATCCGGCGCATCTGCACCTTCGCCTCTCGCTTCAGCCGCGTCCTCAGCCACCTCGACCCAGCCCGCCAGCCCGTCGCCCTCCTCCCCGAAGCCTCCGACGGCAAGGGCGGGGGCGGCGCTCGCGCCTCGGTGATCCACGCCGTCGGCAGCCAGGGGGGCGTCGTCTTCGTCCTCGGCGATGATGCGGGCCACAACGCCCGCACACCCATGAGCCTCCTCCTCCCCGACGGCTCCACCCTCCCCGTCGATCTCGGCGACGAGTCCGCCGTCTGGTGCCTCCTCGAGACCCGCCTCACCGGGCGCGCCAACCTCGACTACTGCAACCTCTCCGCCTTCGCCCAGGCCGGCAAGGTCTTCGTCTGCTTCGGCGCACCCGGCTCGCGCGGCGTGCTCTCCATCAACGGCTCGCCCCTCGAAACCATCGTCCCCGAGGGCAAGAACCCTCTCGTCGTCGAGCACGAGGGCATCACCGTCGTCATCGCCTCCACCACCCAGATCGACCGCGTCCACCTCGACGACGCGCCGGGGGGCGGCGGCGTCTACCTCGGCGTCTCCGGCCTCGACCGCGCCGGCAAGCCCATCACCGACGACGACACCAAGTCCTACATCCACATCGACGCCGAGGGCAAGTCCACCACCCACAAGGCCCACCACCCCAATCACGCGCCCAGGAAGTCGCAGCGCATCTCCATGGGCGACTGGGTCCCCGCCGGCCTCACCGACTATTGCCACGGCACCAGCCCGCGCTACGCCAGCATCCAGAAGCCCTCCGACCTCGTCTCCCTCGGCGCACCCTCCGGCTACGGCTGGTACCGCCTCAAACTCCCCAGCGGCTCCGCCAAGCGCGTCCGCATCATGTTCCCCCAGTCCGCCCACCGCCTCCACCTCACCCTCGACGGAGCCCCCGCGGGCCTCATGGGCCTGGGCAACAGCGCGGCCACCACGGCCCAGATCGGCCTCAAGAAGGGCGCCAACACCCTCGTCATCCTCGCCGAGAACGCCGGGCGCGTCTCCGGCGGCGCCGACCTCGGCGAGCCCACCGGCATCTACGGCCACGGCTGGGAGGTCGAGCCCATCAAGCCCTCCAAGCCCAAGCTCGTCGCCGCCGATCCGGTGGACATCCTCGCCTTCCGCGCCCCGCTCTGGAAGATCCACCGCGACGACCGCTCCGACTCGCAGCGCCTCACCTGGACCATCCCCCACCGCTCCAAGAACCCGATCATCATCGAGATCGGCCCCTTCGAGGACGGCCTCGACCTGGAGCGCTCCGACGGACTGGTCCTCCTCAACGGCAAGGTCGTCCACTACTTCCAGCAGGGCGGCTCCCGCCCCATCATCCTCCCCGCCGAGGCCCTCCTCAAGGGCAACAACGAACTCCAGGTCGTCCTCGTCTCCGGCACCGCCGTCGCCGAGAGCGCCCTGGCCAAGGCCGTCCACTTCTACGACGCCGCCGACCAGATCACCGCCAAGGCCGAGTGGGCCTTCGCCAAGTGGGAACCCCCCGCGGCCTCCAAGTTCGGCAAGAACGGCACCAAGCACGTCGCCGGCGAGCCCTGCTGGTGGAAGTGCGAGTTCACCCTCGCGGGCGAGGCCCACGACGACGGCCCGCCCATCCTCATCGACTGCGCCGGCCTCACCAAGGGCCAGATCTACATCAACGGCAAGCACCTGTGCCGCTACCTCGTCGGCACGCCCACCGGCCGCAAGGTCGCCCCGCAATCCCGCTACGCCGTCCCCCGCTCCTGGCTCAAGCCGAGCGGCAACGACCTCATGATCTTCGACGAGCACGGCGCAACCCCCACCCGCGTCAAGATCCTCTCCGACCCCAAGGGCGGCGCGTTCGACCGCTGACCCCCACCCCGAAATCACTCGAAACCACATGCACGAGGCGAAGCTCTGAGCCTTGGCTCTGAGCCTTGGCTCTGTGCCTTCGCCCCGGAGGGGCGCCAGTACCTTGCCGTGGGCGTAAGCCCACGGAACCGTCCACGCACACATCCTGTCTCTGTGTTCTTCGCCTTGAGCCCCGGAGGGGCGACAGTCCTTCACTCCACGAACCCAGACCCGCCCCAAGACCCCTTGATCAGCAGAGTCCATTCCCGGTACTCTGCCCCCATGCCCAACACCTACTCGGCCCTGTACACCCATCTGGTGTTCTCGACCAAGCACAGGACGCCCATGATCTCCAAAGAGATCAAGCCCCGCCTCTTCCAATACATGGGCGGCATCTGCCGGAACATCTCTTGCGCCCTCGTGGATGCGGGCGGCGTCGCAGACCACGTCCATCTGCTGGTCCGCCGCCACCCATCCAAATGCGAGTCCGACATCATGCGCGACGTCAAGGCAAACTCCTCGAAGTGGATGAAACAGTTTGTTCCAGACTTCCGATGGCAGGACGGCGGTGGCGCGTTCAGTGTCGGCCCGCAGGACCTCGACTCCGTTCGCGACTACTTCTCCATCCAGGAGGAGCACCACAAGTCCGAGAGTTTTCAGGATGAGTACCTGAAGTTCCTGAACAAGTACGACATCGAGTACGACCCCAGGTACGTCTTCGAGTGAAAGCACTGTCGCCCTTCCAGGGCTTCAACACGAAGAAGCAGAAAGACGAGTGAGACCCTCGCCACCGTGGGCTCACGCCCACGGCAACGCACTCCCGGCCCTCCGGGCCTGAAACCCAAGACGCCGACGATCCATCGGTCGTGCCGCCTCCAGAACACGCCGTTCCCAAGAATCCCCGGTTCCCCATCTTCATCTTTTTCACCTCGACAAGTCACCCAACGCCGCCCACGATCATCCCAGCGGGTATATGTCCTCATCCATCACATCCCGGGGTGTCTCCATGCCGTCTCCCGCCTCCTCCTCCGCGAAGCCCTCCAAGCCCGCCGCGCTGCGCCGCCCCGAACCGCCGCCGCCCAAGGCCCTCGCCGCGCCCGCATACCGCCTCGAGGCCTCCGGCCCCGCCGACCTCGACCGCCTCCTCTCCACCGAGTGGCTCCTCACCAACGGCCTCGGCGGCTTTGCCATGGGCACCTGCGCCGGAGTTCCCGCGCGCCGCTACCACGGCCTCCTCATCGCCGCGGCCACGCCACCCGTCGGACGCGTCGTCGCCCTCAACTCGGCCGTCGAGTCCCTCGCCCTCGGCCCCGCCCCCGACGCCCCGCGCATCGACCTCTCCACCTTCCGCTTCAACGGCGCCGAGCCCGTCCTCCACCCCAACGGCCTCGCCCGCCTCCTCCGCTTCGAGCAGGACACCACCTGCCGCTGGGTCTACGAGGTCCGCGAGTCCGGCGCGGCCGTCGAGATCACCAAGGAACTCCACCTCCTCGACCGCATGAACGCCGTCCAGCTCCGCTACCGCCTCCGCCGCCTCGCCGGCGACGCCGACAAGGGCCTCGACCTCCACATCCGCCCCCTCGTCAGCCTGCGCGACTTCCACTGCCTCAATCGCAAGGCGTGGTCCGATCGCTTCTCCGTCGCCGGCTCCGGCGACAGCGCCCGCGTGGCCTTCGACGGCCAGCCCACCCAACTCCACCTCCGCTCCGACTGGGCCACCTTCGCCGCCGGCCCCCAGTGGTGGTTCGACTTCCTTTACGAGTTCGACGCCCAGCGCGGCCAGGATTGCCTCGAAGACCTCTTCTCACCCGGCGAGTTCACCCTCCGCCTCCCCGCCGCCACCGGCGAGATCACCGGCGTCCTCCAGGCCTCCACCGATCCCGTCGCCCTCATCGACGCCTCGCGCGATCTCGCCTCCCGGCGCGCCCGCCTCGATTCCATGCGCACCGCGGCCATCCGCCAGCGCAAATCCACCACACCCCCCACTCCCGCCGACGACGCGGCCATCTCCGCCCTCACCGCCGCCGCCGACGCCTTCGTCGTCGCCCGCGCCTCTCCGGGCACCGGCGAACTCACCCAGACCTCCATCATCGCTGGCTACCCCTGGTTCGCCGACTGGGGGCGCGACACGAGCATCAGCCTCGCGGGCCTGATGCTCTCCACCGGCCGCCTCGACGACGCCCGCCGAACGCTCCTCGCCTTCGCCAGCCACCGCAAGAACGGCATCGTCCCCAACGTCTTCGACGACCGCACCGGCGAGCCCTCGTACAACACCGTGGACGCCAGCCTCTGGTTCATCCTCGGCGCCTGCGCCTTCCGGAAGGCCGGCGGCGACCGGGCCGCGTGGGACGGCCACCTCGCCCCGGCCTGCCTCGACATCGTCTCCCACTACCGGCGCGGCACCGATTTCAACATCGCCATGGACCCGCACGACAAGCTCATCACCGCGGGCACCAGCGCGACGCAACTCACCTGGATGGACGCCAAGCGCGACGGCGTCACCTTCACGCCGCGCCACGGCAAGGCCGTCGAGATCAACTCCCTCTGGCACGCAGCGCTCTGCGAGCTCGCCGACGCCATCCACGATTCCGACGCCGCCATGGGCGCCCACCTGCGCGACCTCGCCGGCACCGTCGCCCGAGGCTTCCGCACCGCCTTCTGGAACGACGCGTCCGGCTGCCTCTACGACTGCCTCTCCCCCATCGACGGCGGCCCCGGCTGGCATCCCAGCCCCGAGATCCGCCCCAACCAACTGTTCGCCATCAGCCTCCCCCACTCGCCGCTCACCATCGAGCAGCAGCGCTCCGTGCTCGCCGTCGTCCGCGAGCGACTCCTCACGCCCTTCGGCCTCCGCACCCTCGACCCGGCCGATCCGAACTATCGCGCCCGCTACGAGGGCAACCTCTTCGAGCGCGATCGCGCGTACCACAATGGCACCGCCTGGCCCTGGCTCCTGGGCCCCTTCGCCGAGGCTACCCTGCGCGTCGGCGCCTTCTCCGAGGCCGCCAAGCGCGACGCCCGCGCCGCCCTCGCCCCGATCCTCGGCGAGATGCTCGGCGCCTCCGACCGAACCACCGGTCCCGGCCCCCGCGGCTGCATCGGCCAGATCGCCGAGGTCTACGACGGCAACGCCCCCCAGCGCCCCCAGGGCTGCCCCGCCCAGGCCTGGTCCATCGCCGAAGCCCTTCGCGTCACGCTCCTCCTGTCTTGACGCCTTTCACTTCTCACTTCTCACTTCTGGCCCAACCTCTTCCAGTTCAAGATCCCACACCACGCCGAGTAGAAATCAAACGCCGGCGACTGGTCCAGGCGCGCCCCCCCGCTCGCCGTCGCGCTCCACCCCGACCCGATCGCCGGCGTGCTCGACTCGCGGAACTGCGTGAATCCCAGTTCCACCGCCGCGCCGGGCGCCTGCCCCGCCAGCCGCAGCGCGAGCTTGTCCGCATTCTCGTTGTCGCTCATCCCCCTCTCCTTCCCCAGCACATCCCAGTTGAACTTGTCGCAGTTGATCCTCACGCGCTTGATCCCGTACACCATCTTCCCCTCACGCTCCTCCGCGTGCGACTTGTCGAACATCCACAGATCGATCATGTCGCTCAGCCGCGACGACCGCTTCTGCGTCACCGTCACATCCAGGTCAATGTACACGTGCCCGGCCACCGTCGGCATCGCCGCCGTGTCCCGCTCGATCTGCACCGGCCCCACGCTCGCCTTCCCGATCCGCCCCCGAACGATGCAGAACACATCATCCATCATCACCGCCACCCCGTCCCCCCGCCACGCCTCCACCATGTACATCGGGCGCGGCGCACCCTCCGCCGCCATCAGCCGCTTGGCGAGCACCGGCGGCGGCAGCCGCTCCACGTCCGCATCCCGCAGCACAAACGCTGGCGTCCGCTTCTCCCGCAGGGTCTGCATGATCGATCGCGCCACCGGCTCGATCACCCGCGCCACCACCATCGGCGGCGGCTTGGCCGCCCGCTGGTTCGCGATGAACGGGTCCAGCCCGATCGCCTCCACCAGGATCGCCGCCGCGCCCTCGCGCGTCGTCCCCGACGGCCACCCCAGCACGCTCACGTTGCAATAGTTCTCGGGCATGCGCTCGCGCCAATCCTCTTCGTTCTCCCGCCCCCGGTTCGCCCCCGGCCCCGCCCCGGGCAATCCTTTATACCACATGCGCGCCCCCCGCCGCCCCACCCCCCCCGATGAAATCGTCGAGATGTTCCTCGACGCCTACCGCCAGGGCGCCTTCCCCATGGCCGAACTCCCCGGCGGCATCCTCTCCGGCCGCCCCCTCCCCACCGCACACTCCATCCACTCGTATCGCCCCTACCCCCCCTCCATCCTCCCCCTGACCGACAACGCCCTCCGCGTCCCCCACTCCATCCGGCGCACCCTGGGCCGAAGGGCCTTCACCCTCACCGCCGACCACGCCTTCGAGTCCGTCATCCGCGCCTGCGCCCGCCCCGGCCCCACGCGCGGCGGCCCCTGGCTCGACGAGTCCCTCGTCCGCGTCTACACCCTCCTCCACCAGCGCGGCCACGCCCACTCCATCGAAGCCTGGAGCGCCACGGGTGGCACTGGCGGCTTGTCCGCCAGTGGTGAGCACCCCGACGCCTCCGACTCCCACCTCCTCGGCGGCATCTACGGCCTCTCCCTCGGCTCCGCCTTCTTCGCCGAGAGCATGTTCAGCGACATCGAGCAGGGCGGCTCCGGCGCCTCGAGCGCCTGCCTCATCGCCCTCTGGAATCACCTGCGCGCCTGCGGCTACACCCTCCTCGACGTGCAGATCGCCAACGAGCACACCACCCGCTTCGGCGTGCGGGAGATCCCCCTCGACGACTACCTCGCCCGCCTCGGATCCGCCGTCGAGAGTCCCTCCGTCTGGCGACCGCTCGTCTAACCCCGCCGCCGCACAAACCTCAAGCCCGACCACGTCGCATCGATCGCGCACACCTTGTTGTCCACCAGCCCCGAAGGCAGCCCCACCTCGCGCAGCACATCCTCCGTCACATCCGTCGCCACCCCCGAGGCCTTCTTCGGCCACGCCACCCACACCCCCGCCCCCGTCTCGGCCGACAGCCGCGCCGCGGCCTGCGCAAACCGCTTCTCCAACTCCGCCCGCGTCGTCACGAACACCACGATCACATCCACCGCCCCCTTCCCCTTCAGCCCTCGCACCGGCTCCACATCCCCCGGCAGTCCCTCCAACGTCTCCTCGAACCCCGCCGGAGCCTCCACCAGCGCAAGCGAAAAGCCCGGCCTGATGCCGAGCTTCTTCGCAAGAGGTGTCCCGGAATAGCCTGCCATGGAAACCGCACGGGCATCCAGCCCGCGCCCCCGCTCACCCCGCCGCCAGCGTCGCCGCCGCCGCCGCCGGGCGTGTCACCACCACCGGCGTCTCCGCCGCCTTCGACTCCGCCACGCGTTCGATGTGCGCGCCAAGCGCCGCCAGGCGCGTCTCCATCTGCTCGTACCCGCGGTCGAGGTGGTACACCCGGTGCACCGTCGTCGTCCCCTCCGCCGCCAGCCCCGCCAGCACCAGCGCAGCGCTCGCCCGCAGGTCGCTCGCCATCACCGGCGCGCCGATCAACTTCCGCACACCCGTCACCACCGCCGTCGCGCTCTGCCGCATCACCTTCGCGCCCATGCGGCTGAGCTCCGGCACGTGCATGAACCGCTCCGGATAGATCCGCTCGGTGATCATGCTGTTGCCGTCCGCCAGCGTCAGCAGCGCCATGAACTGCGCCTGCAGGTCCGTCGGAAAGCCCGGGTGCGGCTGCGTGGTGATCTCCACCGGCCGCAGATTCCGCGAGCACGTCACCCGCGCCGTCGCCCGCATCGGGTCCGTCGATCCCGGCTCCGGCGTCACGCTCACCCCGATCCGCGCCAGCGCATCGATCGCCGCCATCAGCGCATCCACCGGGCAGTTGTCCAGCGTGATGTCCCCGTTGGTGATCGCCGCGGCGCACATGTACGTCCCCGCCTCGATCCGGTCGGGAATCACCCGGTGCTCGACCCCGCCCAGGGCCTCCACCCCATCAATCACGATGCGCGGCGACCCCGCCCCGCGGATCTGCGCCCCCATCGCATTGAGCATCTTCGCCAGGTCCACAACCTCCGGCTCGCACGCGGCACACTCGATCACCGTCCGCCCGTCCGCCAGCGTCGCCGCCGACATCACGTTCGCCGTCCCCAAAACCGTCGAGCCCGCCGGCCCGCCCAGGAACACCCGGTTCCCGCGCAGCCGTCCGCCCTTCCCGCCCGGCACCCGGGCCACGATGTCCCCCTCGTGCAGCGAGATCTCCGCCCCCAGCGCCTCCATGCCGCGCAGGTGCAGGTCCACCGGCCGATCCCCGATCGCACACCCGCCCGGCATCGACACGCGGGCGAACCCACGCCGGGCCAGCATCGGCCCCATCACGCAGATGCTCGCCCGCATCGTCCGCACCACGTCGTAGCGCGCGTGGCTCTGGCTCTCGTCCTCCGGCACGATCCGCATCGTCCCGCCCGCGCTGGAAACGTCCGCCCCCGGCGTGAACTCCACGGTGCAGCCGAGTTCCAGCAGCAGCCGGCGCATGTTGTCGATGTCCGCCAGGTCCGCCACATCACGCAGCACCACCGGCCGGTTCGTGAGCAGAGCCCCCGCCATCAGCGGAAGCGCGGCGTTCTTCGAGCCCTTGACGTTCAGGCGGCCGCACAGACGACGACCACCATTGATGACAAACTGATGCACGGGTGCTCCTCCATGAGCAGGCGAGGATAAACGCGCGCAGCGCGCGCGTCGGAACTATCGGACGACGGTGTGTCCCATGGATCGGTCGCTGTCGGTTGCGGCGTGCATCTTTATCGCCCCCATCCGCACACCCCCGCACAACCCCACTCTTCCACCATGGGACAACCCCAAACCGGTGGCCGCCCGCGCCCCCGAATTGGAAATCTCTCCTGTCCCCGGGCGGCGTCGAGCGGGCCGAACACGGCCCGCTCCCGACCCCCCACACCACAGGAGCCTGCCATGAAGACTCGACGAACCTCCAAGGGCCTGCTGCTCTCTCTCGCCGGACTCGGCCTCGCCGCCGGTGTCTACGACTTCTCCGCCGGCCACACCGCCCGCGCCGACGCCGCCGCCCCCGACGCCCTCCCCGACGTTCTCACCTTCACCGCCACCATCCGCGACTTCAAGGCCGCAGGCGAGTCGGGCGGCCACGCCGACTTCGAGTCCTACGGCAACCCCGACGCGGTCATGGGCCTCGTCCAGGACACCCTCGACTCCGAGGGCAAGCCCGTCTTCAAGGACTCCTACGGCAAGTCCGGGTGCGCCGGCTTCAAGAACGCCGCCGGCCAGCGCATCATGCCCAGCCTCGCCAGCACCGCCGCCGGCGACACCGTCGGCACCCTCGCGGCCAACACCGCCAAGCAGATCACCTCCGCCGCGTCCTTCGCCCAGTGGTACCGCGACACCTCCGGCGTGAACACCTCCAAGACCGTCCCCCTCAAGCTCCAGCGCGTCGCGGGCACGAAGAACTACGTCTTCGATTCCGCCACCGACCCCGCCTGCGTCGCCAGCGGCGGCTTCTTCCCCATCAACGGCGACCTCTACGGCAACTACGCGAGCACCGGCAAGAACTTCCACTTCACCACCGAGGTCACCACCAACTTCGTCTACACCAAGGCCGACAACGCCGTCTTCAACTTCACCGGCGACGACGACCTGTGGGTCTTCATCGACGGCAAGCCCGTCAGGGCCCTGGGCGGCCCCCACGCCAACCAGGCCCAGAGCCTTCAGGTCAACCGCCTCGCCTGGCTCGAGGACGGCAAGCAATACACCCTCAAGATCTTCCACGCCGAGCGGCACACGACCGGGTCGAACTTCAAGATCGATACAACGATCCGGTTCCAGCCGGTGCAGGCCGCGGCGGCCTCGGCCCTGGCCGATTGACCCACGGGCGGGCCCGCGTCCGGTATCCTGCGCGGATGCTCTGGTTGGCGGCCGCAATACCGGCACTCGTTGGGGCGCGGGCGCCTGTAATCGTTAACCCGCCGATCAGAGCCCAGATCGAGTCCACCCTTTCCGAAATGACGCGTGCGGTGCTGGCGGCCGACCAGGCCGCGTTCCTTTCGCACTTGGCGCAGGATGACCCGTGCTTTGTGAGCGAGTGGCGGCACTGGGCGGAGCAGCTTCCCGCGTCCAAGCCCGAGGAGTTTTCGCTCACGATCGGTGAGGGTGCATCCTCGTTTGAGGCCGCCCGCGCCGAGTTCCCCCTGGTCATGTCCTGGCGGATCATCACTGGGCCCAAGGATTCGTGGGGCGCGGGCGGCTCGAAGCGGACCGTGGCGTTCCCGCCGGTGGTGTTTACCAAAGAAGACCCGGACGGCGACGGTCCGCTTCCCTCGCGTTGGCTCTTCCGCGGCGAGCGAGGGGAGCGCCGCGAGTGCGATGTGCGCGGCCCGTTCGTGATCTGCTACTTGCCCGGCTCCGAGAAAGTGGTGGAGGAAGTGTTCCGTGCGTTCCCGGTCGCCCGCGATCACGACAACGAAGGCTTCGAGGTCCGGCCACGTCCGCAGGTGCTCAAGCTCTACACCTCCATGGCGCACCTGCAGGCGACCGTCTACCTGAATATGCCCGACCAGGTGCTGGGCGGGTGGAGCGAGAAAGACGAATCGATCAAGTTCATGACCACGTACGCCCGGGATGTGCAGTCCTGGACCAACGCGTACGCCCATGAGTACGGCCACGCGTGCACCTGGGAGCTTGGCCCGCTGACCCCCAAGCTCCCGTGGTGGGCCGAGGAGGGCGTTGCCGAACTGGCGGCTCAGGAGTTCCGTCCGGGGCATTGGGGCCGCCTTGATGCGGAAATGCGCCGGCGCGCTGCCAATGGCACGCTCGCGCCCTGGGCGGACCTGGCCGACTACATCACCACCAAACCCGAGCTTAAGCACCAGGCGTACATCCAGGGCAATCACATGGTCGGCCATATTTCGCAGCGGTGGGGGCGCGAGGGCCGGAACGCGTGGCTGCGGGCGATGGCGGGCGGTAAGAGCCTGGACGAGGCGACTCGTGCGTGCCTGGGACGGCCCTTTGACCAGCTCGACCGCGAATGGCGGGAGAGCCTGGCCCGGCCCCCCAACAATCACCCCGGTTCCCCGCGGATTGGCGAGAAATAGGGACTGGTCCATGACAGTCCACAGGTCGAGGCGGTGGGGATGGCAGACGATGCTGCCGGTGATCGGCATGCTCACCGGCGCGGTGCGGCCGGCCGCCGCGCTCCCGCTGTCTTGGACGTCCGCCGCCGGAAGTGAGGCATGGTCCGCACGCAGCCCCGACCCCGCGGCCGTGCGCGTGCAACTCGAAGAGCTCCTGCGCCAGATCAACGGTGCGGTCGGCGCGGCGGATCAGCAGGGGTACCTCTCGCACGTGTCCAGGGCCGACTCGTGCTTTGCCAAGGAGCAGGAGAACTGGGCCAAGGACCTGGGCCGCCATGCCCCCGAGAGCTTCGAGGTTGCGCTCACGGATGCCGACATCACCTGCACCGACTCCGCGGCTGAGGGCCGCCTGAAGTGGACCTGGCGGATGCCCGGCGGCCGCGATCGGTCCATCAATTTTGTCGGCGTGTTCGTGCGCGGCGAGAGCGGCTGGCTCTACGCGGGCGAGAAATGGCACGTGCTCGAGGGCGATCATTGCCGCGTGAGCTACGCCGACGGGCTGGAGGATGCGGCCAAGATCGTCGTTGACGTCCTCCCCGATATCCGTGCCCACGTTCACGAAGGTTTCCAGCTGGAGGCGGACAAGCACCTGACCGAACGCGTGCAGCAGGTCAAACTTTACTCGTCGATGCGGCACCTGCAGCACTCGATCTACCTGAGTTACAGCGACAGCCTCGGGGGATGGAACGAGCCGGAAGAGGCGGTCAAGGTGCTCAGCCGCGCCAACGCCTCGAAGAGCAGCCTGCGGGTCCTGCTCGCCCACGAGTACGGGCACGTGGCGACGTTCGAGCTCGGTCCCAAGGCCACCGAAATGCCGTGGTGGATCCTCGAGGGAGTGGCGGAGCTGTCCGCGGAGGCGTACTCCCGCGATGGACAGTTCAACGATC
>CALMPG010000027.1 GCA_937871915.1 uncultured Phycisphaerales bacterium | reverse complement strand
ACCGCCGCCCCCACAAGCGGCGGGCAGCCCCCCCCGCCACCCCTTCGCGCCGCGCCCACACCACCCCCCCCGCCCCACCACCACCGCGAGCGCAACCGAGCGAACCCCCCCCCGCCCCCCCCAACGGCCATACCGCCCCCGCCCGCTCCTCCAACCGCCTTCGAGACCGCACCCGCAACGAGCCCTCCGCGCCAGCGGAGGCCGAATCCCCCGCGGCCGCCGCCGCGACGACAGCCCCCGCCGGCTCCACCACCCACACCCTCCCGCCAAGCGCCGGGGCAGTCCAGACCATCTCCAAGAAGGCCCAGCGCCTCATCGACGAGCACGCCATCAACCCCGCACAGGCCTTCCCAACCCTCGGCCTCGTCCGCGAGGTCGATGTCATCCGCCATCTCGAATCCCTCGCCGCGGCCCGCATGAAGGAAGCCCCGCTTCCCCCCAGCCCCGCGATGCAACCCCAGCCCGCGCCCCGCGCGGCCAGCGCCACCGTCAACAGCGCCTACACCCCCACCAAATCCAAAGGCCTCTTCGGCGACGCCGCGTCCAGCGCCAAGGACCGCGGCAACCGCTCCGTCCTCTGGCTCGCCTTCAACTACCTCTGGCGAAACTGGTTCCTCGGCCACGCCGTCCGCGTCGCCCCGCGCGGCGTCATCCTCACCCTCCACAAGTGGCGCGGCGTGAAAATGGGCCAGGACGTCTTCATCGACCCGACCGCCATCGTCGAGACCGCCTTCCCCGAGAACATCACCATCGGCAACGACGTCCGCATCACCGCCGGCTGCGTCATCATGTCCCACATCAAGGCCCCGCACTACCTCCGCGAGACCGGTCTCGTCCCCGTCGTCCTCAAGCCCGTCGTCCTCGAAGACCACTGCTTCATCGGCGTCAACTCCGTCGTCATGCCCGGCGTCACCGTCGGCAAGGCCAGCGTCGTCACCTCCGGCTCCGTCGTCGTCACCAACGTCCCCCCATACACCATGGTCCAGGGCAACCCGGCCAAGGTCATCAAACACTTCCCGCGTCCCGAACAAGTCCCATAGGTCCCATACGACCTATCCGTCCTATGCCCGACTCTCCCCTCAACGCCTTCTGCGTCGACCTCGAAGAGTGGTGGCACATCTGCGCCGCCGACACGCCCTACACCGATCCCGCCACTTGGGATTCCGCCCCCCCCTTCGTCGTCAAGGACACCGAAGTCCTCATGCGCCTGCTGGATGAAACCGGCGCACGCGGCACCTTCCTCACCGTCGGCTGGGTCGCCGAGAAATACCCCTCGCTCATCAAGCGCCTCGCCGACGCCGGCCATGAGATCGGCTGCCACACCTACTACCACCGCGTCGTCTACGAGCAGACCCCCGAGGAGTTCGACGCCGACATCGGCAAGTGCCTCAAGGTCCTCCGCGACATCTCCGGACAGCCCGTCAACACCTTCCGCGCCCCCGGCTTCTCCATGAAGCGCGAGGCCTTCGCCTACGCCTACCCCATCCTCCGCAAGCACGGCATCGACATCGACGTGAGCATCGTCCCCGCCGCGCGAGACCACGGCGGCGTCGAGGGCTTCACCCGCGATCCGTTCCTCCTCAACATCCCGCAATCGAAGTGGGGGGGCGAGTCGCAGATGAAGTGCTGGCCCGTCAGCGTCATGGACATCCTCGGCCGCACCACCCCCTTCTCCGGCGGCGGCTACCTCCGCCTCTTCCCCATGTCCCTCGTGAAGCGCGGCTACCGCCAGAACCACGCCGCGGGCCGCCCCGGCATGGCCTACATCCACCCGCGCGAGATCGACCCCGCCCAGCCCCGCCTCAAACTCCCGTGGAAGAAATACTTCAAGTACTACGTCGGCATCAAGGGCTGCGAAGAGAAACTCCGCCATTCCCTCAAGTCCTTCACCTTCACCACCATCTCCGAAACCCTCAAGCACGTCCGCCAGTGGCCGGAATACCAACTCCTCCTCCGCGGCGAACGCGACGGCGACATCGTCCCGCGCTCCGCCACAGCCCCCTCAGCCACGCACGCAACCCGCGCGGCGTGATGCCTCCGCAGCCGGCGGAGCCGGCGATCGCCCCTAGCCCGGGGCGCAAGCCCCGGGAAACCCGACGCCCAGACCCCAAAGCCCGCGGAGCGGGCGACACACTCGCCCGCCCGACATCGCGCCGTTCAACACAATCATCTTCCCATGGCCCCACCAACCCTCCTCATCCTCTCCCAGGTCTACGTCCCCGACCCCGCCTCCGTCGGCCAGCACATGGCCGACGCCGCGGCCGAAATGTCCCGGCGCGGCTGGCGCGTCCGCGTCCTCACCTCCGCCTCCGGCTACAACGACCCCTCAATCAAGTACAAACCCTTCGAGATCATCGACGGCGTCGAGGTCAAGCGCCTCCCCCTCTCCTCTTTCGGCAAGAAGTCCCTCCCCATCCGCGCCCTCGCCGCCTTCCTCTTCATGGCCCAGACGATCCTCCACGGCGTCTTCACCCGCGGCATCTCCGGCCCCAAGGGCAACTCCGGCGCCATCCTCGTCTCCACCTCGCCCCCGATGTGCATCATCGCGGCCCTCATCATCCGCCTCGCCCGCTTCGGCCGCGCCCCCATCAAGTTCTGGGTCATGGACATCAACCCCGACCAGCTCATCTCCCTCGGCAAGATCGGCCCGAACTCCCTCCCCGCGCGCCTGATGAACTTTTTCAACCGCCGCATCCTCGCCGCCTCCGCCGACGTCGTCGTCCTCGACAAGTTCATGGCCAAGACCATGAACGACAAGAAGAACGTCGCCGACAAAATGGCCATCCTCCCCCCCTGGCCCCACGAGGACTCGATCGAGCCCATCGCCCACGACGACAACCCGTTCCGCAAGGCCCACAACCTCGGCGGCAACAGCGGCAAGCGTGTGATCATGTACTCCGGCAACCACGGCATCGCCCTCCCCCTCGAGACCTTCCTCAAGGCCGCCATCCGCTTCAAGGACGACCCCCGCGTCGCCTTCCTCTTCATCGGCGACGGCGTCCGCAAGAAGGAAGTCGAGGCCGCCATCCGCGAGCACTCCCTCACGAACATGCTCAGCCTCCCCTACCAGCCCCTGAGCACCCTCCGCTTCTCCCTCTCCGCCGCCGACGCCCACCTCGTCAGCGTCGGCAACGAGTCCGTCGGCACCATCCACCCCTGCAAGATCTACGGCGCCATGGCCGTCGCCCGCCCCATCGTGCTCCTCGCCCCCAACCCCTGCCACGTCTCCGACCTCGTCTCCGGCGAGCGCGGCCAGGAAGACCGCGAAACCCGCGAGCCCATCGGCTGGCACATCCCCCACGGCGACATCGACCGCGCCGAGCAGATCATCCGCGAGATCATCGAAGCCCCCCCAGAAAAACTCGCCGCCATGGGCCGCCGCGCCCGCCACGTCATCGAAACCCAACTCTCCAAGCCCCACCTCTGCGGCCAGTTCTGCGACGCCCTCGAGCGCGGCCTGAAGCCCGCCGGTAGCCGCAACGCCCGAAACGCCGATACACGCTCGGCCGCTTCGGCCGCGGCCTAGTGCCTTGATTTGTCATTTGCCATTTGCGATTTGCCATTTGGCTTCCATGCATCCCGCCACCCCCCAGCAATCCTCCCCACACTCCCTCGCCAACCGCATGGCGCGAGTCCTCTGGGCCTTCGTCTACCTCATCTTCATCCGCCCTTCCCCGCGCTTCCTCCACCGCTGGCGCAACTGGGTCTACCGCATGATGGGCGCACGCCTCCACCCCACCGCCCGCATCTACCCCACCGCCCGCGTCTGGGCCCCATGGAACATCACCATGGCCGAGCACTCCTGCCTCGGCGACCGCACCGACATCTACTCCGTCGCCCCCATCACCATCGGCCCCCGTTCCACCGTCAGCCATTACTCCTTCCTCTGCACCGCCAGCCACGATTTCGAGGACCCGTCCCAGCCCCTCACCACCGCCCCCATCACCCTCGGCGCCAACGTCTGGCTCGCCGCCGACGTCTTCATCGCCCCCGGCGTCACCATCCCCGACGGCGCAGTCATCGGCGCCCGTTCCAGTGTCTTTACAAGCGACTTGCCCGCCTGGCACCTCTGCGCCGGCAACCCCGCCAAGCCCATCCGCCCGCGCGAACTCAAGTCTACTTGACGGGTGGCACTGGCGGCTTGTCCGCCAGTGGTGTGCACAGGGCCCATCGGAGTCCCGCCCCACTACGCCATCACAATGTGCCCCCGATCCCCGCGCCACTCCCGCATCGCATTCCGCGTATCCACGATCAACCGCGCATTCTTTCCGATCATCTCCCAGTCATACGCCCTGTGAGCCGTTGATATGACCACCGCGTCATATCCGCGAAGCATCCCCGCGCTCAACTCCACCGACTCCATCTTCAGGTCATACTTCCGCATCTGGTGCGTCCGCGCCACGTGCGGATCGTTGTAGTCCACGCTCGCCCCCAGGTCGCGCAGCCCCTCGATGATCTCGAAACTCGGGCTCTCGCGCACATCGTCAATATCCGGCTTGTACGCCAGCCCCAGCACCAGCACCCGCGCCCCCTTCACGCTCTTCCCGCGCTCCTTCAGCGCCCCCGCCAGCCGCTCCACCACATGCCCCGGCATCGCGTGGTTGATCTCCCCCGCCAGTTCGATGAACCGCGTCGGCATCCCGATCTGCCGCGCCTTCCACGCCAGATAGAACGGATCGATCGGGATGCAGTGCCCCCCCAGCCCCGGCCCGGGATAGAACGCCTGGAACCCGAACGGCTTGGTCTTCGCCGCCTCGATCACCGCCCACACATCGATCCCCATCTTCTCGAAGAGCACCTTGAGCTCGTTCACCAGCGCGATGTTCACCGCCCGGTACGTGTTCTCCAGGATCTTCGCCGCCTCCGCCACCTCCGCGCTCGCTACCGGCACAACGGTCGCAAACGCCTTCGCATACAGCGCGGCCGCCGCCTCCCCGCTCGCCGCGTCCACCCCGCCCACCACCTTGGGAATCTCCGCCGTCGTCACGCCCACCCGCCCCGGATCCTCGCGCTCGGGGCTGAACGCCAGCATGAACCCGCCCGGCACGCCGCACGCCAGCCCCGTCGCCGCCAGAATCGGCAGCACCACCTCCCGCGTCGTCCCCGGATACGTCGTCGATTCCAGCACCACCAGTTGCCCCGCCCGCAGCGTCGCCGCGATATCCCGCGCCGTCCGCTCCACGTAGGACAGGTCCGGGTCCGTGCCCTTCCCCCCCGACCCCAACGGCGTCGGCACACAAATCAAGACCGCATCCGCCTCCCCCAGCCGCGAACAGTCCGCCGTCGCCGCAAACCTCCCCGTCGCGTTCATCTCCTCCGCCAGCCGCGGCCCGAGGTGCTTCAGATACGACTCGCCACGCCCCAGCGCCGTGATCTTCGCCGGATCAACATCAAAGCCCAGCACCCGAAACCCCGCATCCACAAACACGCGCGCCAGCGGCAGCCCGACATACCCAAGCCCCACCACGCCGACAACGGCCGCACGCGACTCGATCTTCTCCCGCAGGGTGCTCATGACCCAGAGCCTATCGGCCCCAACGGCCCGTTGCGCACCCGCGCGATCGCCCCCAGAAACTGCCCCCGACCCGCCGCCCGTCTCACCCGCGCGTGCAGCCGCAGCGGCCCGTTCCCCATCACCGCCGCCCAGCCGCCGACAACCGAGAACCACCCCATCCGCGCCGCCCCGAACCCCACGCTCCGCGCCGCGTCCAGCACCCCATACCGCTCCTTCATCACCACGTTCGCGTACGACGACCCGAACGTCACCCCCGCCAGGTATGGCGCCTCGATCCGGTGCGGCGCGACCCAGTGCTCCACCCGCGCCGCCGGCGAGTACCACAGCCGAAAGCCCCGCTTGAGCGCCTCGCGGATGAAGCACGTCTCCCCGCCGCCAAGCAACTGACCGCCCACCCTGTCGAGATCCGTCCGAAACGGCCCGACAGCCTCGAACACCTCGCGCCGGAACGAGAAGTTCGCCCCCACAGCGTCCGGCGTCCGCATCTCCACGGCCCGCTCCCCAAGGTCGATCGACGACAGCGCCATCTCCTGCAGCGGCGTCAGCCACGCCGGCCGCGCCACCGCCTCCCACCACAGGCTCACCCGTCCCGCCACCATCGACACGGCCGGATCGGCGTACATCCCCGCCAGCGCCTCGAGCCACCCCGCGTCCACCCGCACATCGTCGTCGAGCAGGGCGCACACCGAATGCCGCGCCGCCCGCACGCACGCGTTCCGCGCCGATCCCAACCCCACCGTCGGCTCCTCCTCACACCGCATCGCAAACGGCATCGATCCCGCCCGCGTCCGAACCCGCGCCGCCGTGTCGTCCTTGCACGCGTTGGCCACCACCACGACCTCCACGTCCATCCCCACCGGCACGCGCACCCCCGCCAGGCTCTCAAGCGTCCGGTCGAGCATCGCCCCGCGATTGTGCGTCGGGATCAGGATGGAGATGCTCGTCGCGCTCATGGTCTCCCCATCAGCCCGCGCGCCGCCCCCAGCGCCGCCCCGGGAAACTCGCGCAGCATCCGCCGCAGCCCGATCGGCTGCGTCGCCTTCGCCTCAAAGCACCCCGGGTGCACCAGCGCACGCGGCTCCCCCCCGCGCGTCCGCTCCAACTCCCGCAGCCGCTCCGACCCAGCCAGCGCGCCCTCCGACGCGTACACGATCGTGTTCTGGGCGTACCACCACTCCACCCCGGCGTCGTCCCAGACCCGCTCGCGCACGCAGTCGATCGCCCGGTACCCGTGCCCCGCGAAGAGGCCCGCCCAATACCCCGGCCACCTCTCGTTCACGTGCCCCGTCCCCCCCTGCCGCGGGATCGCCGCCGAGAACGCCACCACAGGCGCAAGCCTCGTGATCGACTCCACGAATCCCGGCGCACTCCCCTCCGGCAGGTGCTCACCGACCTCCAGCGAGATCGCCAGGTCGAACGCCCGCCCCATCGCAAACGGGCGCGCCAGGTCCGCCCGCTCGAACATGCCCCGGGGAATCCTCAACTCCTCGGCCCGCACCCACGCCCCGTCCACGCCGCGCACATCCGCCACCCCCAGCTCGCGCGCCACGCCCAGCCACGCCCCCACCCCGCACCCCACATCCACGATCGACCCCGCCCCAGTGATTTCCAGCAGCGCCGGCAGCACCCGCCGCGCCGAAGAGGCCGCCCCCGGCGCGTGCCCGGCAAAGAACGCCGCGTCGTAGGCCGCGCCGCTCACGCGCCCCTCCGCGCCAAGGCCCACACCACAATCGGAAACGCCGGCTCGTTCCGCAGCGAGTGCAGCAGGGGTCGATACCGCGGCCACCGATTCAGATTCCCCCTCACCGCGGCGCGATTCCCCCACGACGCCGTCCGGATGTCCTCGAGCGCAAAGCCCCCCTCCGCCAGCAGGTGCTTCAGCCCCGTCTCCGTCCATCGGCCGCAGTCCACCGGGCACGGATGCACCCGCAGCATGAACGGCGTCGAGACGAGCGCATACCCCCCGGGCCGAAGCATCGCGTGGACGTTCCGCGCCGCCCGGTACGGCCACAGCAAGTGCTCGAACACCTGGTCCGCCAGGATCAGGTCGAACCGTTCCTCCAGCGGCCCCGCGCACACGTCGTACGCCGGGTACTCGGCCGAGCGGTACGAGCGAAACGCGCACCGCCCGCGCCACAGGTCCCCCGAGACCTCGAGCGCATCCAGATTCCCCGGCCCCAGCGACTCCACGAGCTCCAGGCACGCCCGGTTCATCTCCACCCGGATCCACTGCTCCGCCCGCGCCCCCGTCATGGCGTCCAGCGCCCGGCGCGCCAGCCCCACCCCGGGCAGCCGCTTCACCCGGGCGCGCAGCGAGTTCGGCCGGGCCTCCGGCTCCGTGCAATCCGCGGCATTGACGGCCTGCATCGTCATCGTGCCCTCAACCCGCCCCCCCCCGCGGATCGCCGGTGCAGCCTCGAAAGATACGGGGCCAGCCGGCGCGAAATCGGATGCGCGGCCTGCACCATGTCCTTCCACACCCCCGGCGCCAGCGTCCGCAGCAACCCCAGGAACGACACCCCGCCCACCACCCCGAGCAGCCCGATCCGGAACGCGTGGGTCAGCATGTCCCGCACGTGCCCGACCTCGAACCGCTCCGGCGCAAGCGTCACGACCCACGCCGCGATCCTCCCCAGCGCCCCCGCCGCCGCCGGCGTCGCGTACGCGTCCGCCCCCATCGCGATCGCCATCGCCAGCAGCCCCACCATGCACGGCATCGTCAGCACCCGCGCCACGTCCGCCGCGTTCCCCCCGATCGGGCGCGTCGCCGAGATGCAACCATGCACGCCGTACCCGATGAACCCGACCGCCAGCCCCACCGCCGCCGCCTCCACCTTCTGGATCTCCGGCGCCAGCAGAATGCCCACCGCCGACACCACGCCCGAAACCACCCCCCACAGCAGCGCGATGAACAGCTTCTTGCCGAACCGCGCCTGCGCCTGCAACAGGCTCTGCGCCGGCGCGAAGGCCCCGGCGAACAGCATCCCCACGCTCATCACCTGGAACGGCACCACCGCCGGCTCCCACTTGGCCCCGAACACCAGCAGGATCAGCGGCCGCGCCGCCGCGATCTGGAACAGGCACACCGGCGCCATCACCGCCGCCAGCGCGTGCCCCGCCCGCAGGAACGCCGCCCGCTGCCGCACCGGGTCCCCCGCCATCTTCCCCAGCGTCGGGAACAAAATGCTGTCGATCTGCATGCTCAGCAGCATCACGCTCTGCAGCGACAGGTTGAACGCGAAGCCGAAGTGCCCCGCGAACGCCTGCCCCAGCCTCGATCCCGCCCCCCCCCCCCCCCCCCCCCCCCCCCCCGCCCCCCCCGCCCCCCCAGAATTGTGATTACGGGCTCCCCGCCCCCCCCCACCCCCCCCG
>CALMPG010000026.1 GCA_937871915.1 uncultured Phycisphaerales bacterium | reverse complement strand
CCCTGCCCCCCCGCTCCCCTCCCCCCCCACCCCCCCGCCGCACCGCCTCACAAAACGCGCTCATCAACCCACGATCCTTCACCCCCGGCCCGCTCTCCACCCCGCTCGACACATCCACCGCCCACGGCCGCACCACCCGCACCGCCTCCCCCACATTCTCCGCCGTCACCCCTCCGGCGATGATGAGCGGCTTCGTACACACCCCCTTCACCTTCGCCAACTCCGCCCACTCAAACGCCACGCCCTCCCCCCCGCTCGACCCATCCACCAATATCGCGTCCACCTCCTCCACCGCGCTCCAGCGTTTCAACTCCCGCTCGATCGTCGCGCCATCAAACCGCACCGCCTTGATCACCCCCGG
Source organism: uncultured Phycisphaerales bacterium (assembly GCA_937871915.1). Classification (GTDB taxonomy): domain Bacteria; phylum Planctomycetota; class Phycisphaerae; order Phycisphaerales; family UBA1924; genus UBA4658. The sequence goes on along the minus strand of CALMPG010000026.1, from coordinate 5,698 downwards.
CCCGCACTGCCGCACCACATCCTCCGGCTCGTTCCCGTGCAGTTGCGACCGATCCGTCGGGCACACCTCCTCGATATCGCTGAACCGTTCCACGCTCGCATCCACGAACAGCCCCACGCTCGACACAAACGGCGGCAGGAACGAGATCAGGTCAAACGCCTCATCCGGCTCGATGAACCGCCGGCTCTTCGAATAAAACACAAACCCCACCGCGTCCGCGCCGGCATCGCACGCGCCGAACAGTCCCTCCTCATCCGTGATCCCGCAGATCTTGATCCGCGTCCGTGCCATGCGCATCCCTTCCGGTCGTAATCCTAATCTTGATCATAATCATGATCTCTTCCGCTGATGACGAACCATGCGAGAGACGTTTTCACCCCAGCCCCTCCAGCTCCCTCCTCGCCATCTCCAACTCCCCCCCCTCCAGCGTCTTCATCGCCTCCCCGATCAGCGCCTTCGCCTTCACCGGATCGTTCAACGACCGCGCATGGATCATCCCCAGCAGCAGCCGCACATGCCCCGCCTCCGGGTCCCCCGGATACGCCTCCAGAAACCGCGCATACGCAAACGCGGCCGCGTCCGCGTCCTTCTGCTGATAGAACCAGTTCGCGATCTCGATCTGATACTTCCGGCTCAGCGTCGCCGCCCCCGCCACGTTCCCCCACCGGTCCGCCACGCCCTTGTACTCCCGCGCCGCCCCCGGCGCATCCCCGCCCACCCACTTCCGCACCACCTCCGCCCGCGCGCTGGCGATCTCCTCCGTCTCCCCCGCCCTCGCCCGCTCCCAGTGCTCCTGCCGCTTCCGATCCACCGCCAGCCCCGCCTCCCTGAACTGCCGCCGCCGATACGCCTGCCGACCCATCGTGAACAGATCAAACTGCTCCCGCGCCAGCACCTTCCACCACAGCAGCACCAGCGCCACCCCCGCGCCGTACAAGTACCCCCCCGCGTGCGCCAGATGCGCCACGTTGTCCGGCCCCGCAAACGCCGCCGACATCCACTCCCACACCACCGACAACACAATAAACCACCACGCCGACACGTTGAAGAAACTCATCGTGAACAAAAACAGCACCCGCACCTGCGTCCGCGGAAACAGCACCAGATACATCCCCGTGCATGCCGCGATCGCCCCCGACGCCCCGATCGCCCGCGACGGCTCAAAGTACATGTGCATCCCCGCCGCCGCCGCCGCCCCGCCCAGGTAGAACGCCACAAACCCGAGCCGCCCCAACCGATCCTCGATGTTCGGCCCGAACACATACAACACCAGCATGTTCCCCAGCAGGTGCTTCCACCCCCCGTGCAGGAACGCGTACGTCACCACCTGCCACCAATGAAACCCCGGGCGCGGCGTGAGCGTCCCCATCTCCCGCATCCTCTGCACCATCTCCCCGTTCGACCTCCCCACGACCTCCTCAACCAGCCACACCCCAACGCACGCCACGATCAGCGCATACGTCACCAGCGTCGGTCGTCGAAGTGGCCGGTCTGTCCCGAGTGGAATCAGCATGGGCCCCCATGCTACGGAGTGCAACCCTCGCCCACCGCCTCGCGGATCGGGCCTTGGTCACACCCTCTCCCTGTCGTCTGCCCACCGATTTCCCCCCAATCTCCCCCACCATGCTGACACGCCGGTAAGCGATTCCTAGCATGCCCTCCCCCCTCTCACAACGCACCGGAGGTGCCCCCATGTCCGCAGCCCCCATGACCCACCCCCCCGCCTCCCCCTCCCCCGCCCCCTCGTTCTCCAAGGGCCTCGAGGGCGTGATCGCCGCCGAAACCCACATGTCCTTCATCAACGGCGAGAAGGGCATCCTCGAATACGTCGGCGTCGCCATCGACGACCTCGCCCGCAACTCCACCTTCGAGGAGACCGTCTACCTCCTCTGGAACCGCCGCCTCCCCACCAAGCCCGAACTCGAGGCCTTCACCACCGAACTCCGCAACAACTACGAACTCCCCAAGGGCCTCCTCGAGAAGATCCAGGCCTGCCCGAAGGACGCCGCGCCGATGCACGTCCTCCGCACCATGGTCTCCGCCCTCGCCATGTACGACCCGGACGCCGACGCCAACGACATCCCCTCGGCGCGAAAAAAAGCCCTCGCCATCCTCGCCCAGACCCCGACGATCATCGCCGCCTTCGATCGCAACCGGCGCGGCGAGGCCTTCATCTCCCCCCGCAAAGACCTCTCCTTCGCCGCCAACTTCCTCTACATGCTCAACGGAACCATGCCCACCGACGCCATGGTCCGCGCCTTCGACGTCTGCATGATCCTCCACGCCGACCACGGCCTCAACAACTCCACCTTCACCGCCCGCGTCATCATCTCCACCCTCTCCGACGTCTACTCCGCCATCACCGGCGCCATCGGCTCCCTGCGCGGCCCCCTCCACGGCGGCGCCAACGAGGAAGTCATGGTCATGCTCGGCGAGATCGAGCAAAAGGGCGGCGTCTCGGCCATCGAGCCCTACGTCATGAACCGCCTCAAGAACAAAGAGCGAATCATGGGCTTCGGCCACCGCGTCTACAAAACCATCGACCCCCGCGCCACCTTCTTGAAGACCTTCTCCAAGCAGATCGCCACCGACACCGGCAACCTCAAGCTCTACGAGATGTCGAGCACCATCGAGCAGATCATGGCCCGCGAGGTCGGCGCCAAGGGCATCTACCCCAACGTCGATTTCTACTCCGCCACCACCTACCACTCCATCGGCCTCAAGCTCGACCTCTTCACCCCCATGTTCGCCATGTCCCGAATCTCCGGCTGGAGCGGCCACATCCTCGAGCAACTCGACGGCAACCGCCTCTACCGCCCGACGGCCAAGTACGTCGGCCCCCACGGCGTGAAGTACGTCCCCATCGCCCAGCGGTGAACATCGGATCCCGCGCCATGCGCCGGGCATGAAACTCCTTCTGAAACCTCGAGCATGAAGCAGCGGGTGTATCTCGACACCTCGGTGCTCAGCGCCCTCGGCGATGTCCGGGCACCCGACCGGCAAGCCCTCACGCGCGAGTTCTTCGCCCGAATCGCCGAGTTCGAGGCGTGCACATCCGATCTGACTCGGGCGGAAGTCGAGGGAACGCCCGATGCGAACCGGCGCGCCGAGATGCTCGCCCTCCTCGCAGGGACGACCATCCTCGCCGTCGGTCCGGAGCACCACGAACTGGCCCGCCGATACCTGGACGCGGGAATTTTTCCGGCCAGTGTTCCCGAGGATGCACTGCACGTCGCAGTGGCCGTGCTCTCGCGGCAGGATGCGCTCGTCTCATGGAACTTCAAGCACCTGGTGAACCGTCGCCGACGGGCCGCGGTCGATGCGCTCAACCGATCGCTCGGACACCCGGTGCTTCCTATCATTTCACCGCCGGAACTGTGAGCCCACTCGCCCGTTCCACGGACGACATCCATGCGAACCCAGCCTCCCACGCCGACGCCCGCCATCCCCGAACACTTCGATTATCGCGAGCCCGCCAGGGCCGCGGGAATCGGAGAAACGGACCTCCTCGCGATCGTCCGCCTCTTCGAGACGGACTATCCCCACGACCTGATGTTGCGAGAGCTGCACATCCTGCGGGCCTGCAACGCGGTGCGGACAGGCATGGTCACGGTCGCCCAGATCCTGCGAAACGCGCCCCCCGCCTCCTCCGCGGCGTAACCCCACCACACGTCACCCCCAGCCGACCCCTCCGCCCCCACGTTCGCCATTTCCCGAATCTCCCGCTGGTTCGGCCCCATCCTCGAACCACTCGACGGCAACCGCCTCTACCGCCCCACCGCTTGATACATCGGCCCGCCCGGCGTGCGCTGCGTGCCGATCGCGGAGCGATAGACTCCTCGCCCATGGGCCAGTCACCCGATCGCCGCACACAGCGGCATCACGAACAAGACCGCCATTGGATTGACGCTTTGCAGCACGCGGTTGCGCAGCCCCTCCGGATCGGCGAGATCAACCCCGACAGATCGCCGACCCCCGGACGAACACCTCCGCTGGCGCGGGTTCTCTCTGTGAGCGACTCGGGCAACCGTTTCGAAGTGGAACTTCGCTTTGTTCGCGGCACGCTGTATTGCTGCGCAGAGCCCGGGTGCTTCCTTCCCACGTTCAACTCGGACTGGTGGCGACGATTCCGCGAACACCTGCGCGAGGTGAGCGACAGAGAGCCTCCGCCGTTCGTCGTGACCGTTCACGGCATCGTTGAGGAGGGCGCCGAGCTTGAGGTGCTTCGGCCGTTCGGGAAACAGTTTTCAAACGCGTACGCGTACTCGATGCCGGCCGCGCACGAGGCGGACTGCAAGTCTTGATCGCCACGCCACGCCCTCACCCCGCACGGACGAACTCTGAACGGGGCCGTTGAGCGCGGCACGAACACACCATCTCGCCGCGCGGCCGGTGAGTCGCATCTCCAAAGCACAGTTCGGCCCCGGCGGAGTGAAGGGCGCCAATCTCGCGGGGACAGCCCGAAGCGCGAGCGCCCGCCTGTCCAGGCCCGTTCACGGGCCTTGCTCGATCGTAGCCCACGGCTTCAGCCGTGGGTCACGCGGCACACCCCCCCCCCCCCCCCCCCCCCCCCCCCCCCCCCCCCCTCCCCGCCGCCCCCCCCCCCCCCCCCCCCCCCCCCCCCCCCCCCCCCACCCCCCCCCCCCCCCCGCCAGCCCGCTTCAGCGGGCTTCCCGCTTCATACCCCCTTTAGGCACCACCATACACAACATTTTACGGCACAACGACTTCCATCCATTTTCCGCACGCCCACACTTTCCCCTTGACAGACCCTAACAAACACAGTATATTCCAGAGTCACATCCAGCACTCAGCACTCAGCACTCGGCACTCGGCACTCAGCACTCGGCACTCGGCACTTCTCAGGGGACTCGGGGGCACATGCAATCCACATCCAAAAACCCACTCGCCGCCGCAGAACTCCTGCGCGCCCAAATCGACCGCGAAGACGCCGCCCGCCAGCGCGACCGCCTCCTCGAAATCCGCGGCCACCAACTCTCCCGCGACCCGGGCGCCTCCTCCCCCAACCGCCACTACCACATCCGCACCGTGCCACCGACCGCGGCTCTGAGCGGTCGGTGCGATGCGCCCGGCGCCGCCGCGCCCAACTCGCCCCATTCCCCAGACTCCGCACCTCAAACCCCCGCCTCCCCTTCCCCCCTCCGCCCTTTCAAACCCACCCCCGAGCAATCCGAACTCCTCCTCACCGAGCTCGCCGCCGACGACCTCACCCTCCGCGACATCGCCGAAAAGTTCCACACCACCCTCGACGCCCTCAACCTCTGGCTCATGCGTCCCGACATCGACGCCCGCCTGACCGCCATCTCCAGCGTCTGCGCCAAGCGCACCCGCCTCATCGCCGCCAACCGCTCCGTCCACATCGCCCGCATCCTCGGCCGCCTCCTCGACGCCCACGACGAGTTCGAAAGCCTCGAACTCATCCAGCCCGACGCCACCCCGCCCGAGGCCAAGCAGCGCGCCCGAGAAAGCGTCCGCAAAGCCTGCAGCCTTTTCCTCCGCCTCAACACCTTCCACCCCGAGCGCCGAACCAGGCCCGCACCAAGCCCCAAACCAACGACCGAGAGCGAATCGAGCCCCGAACGCAGTGAGGGGTCTGCTCCCGTCCACGCGACGAACCCCGAACACAGTGAGGGGCCTTCTCCCGTCCACTCGGCGTGCCCCCCGCACGATGAGGAGT
>CALMPG010000025.1 GCA_937871915.1 uncultured Phycisphaerales bacterium | reverse complement strand
GGGTGGGGGCGGGGGGGGGGGGGGGGGGCGGCGGGGGGGGGGGGGGGGGGCTGGGGGGGGGGGGGGGGGGGAGGGGGGGGGCGGGGGGGGGGGGGGGGGGGGCGGGGGGGGGTGGGGGGGGGGGGGGGGGGGGGGGGGGTTTGGATGGCGGTGAGGCCATTGTACCGATCTTCGTATGATGTGCGAGTGGCAAGTGTTTTCCCCCAAGTGAATCCCGCCAGCCGAACCGACGCGGCCCAGCCCCGCCGCGCCGCCCTGCGCCGAGACACGGCGGTCTGGGCGATCGTGCGGAATTGGCGGGTTTTGACCCGCGGGACCCACGCCGACCGGACCCTGATCGCCTGCTCGGGTGGCGCGGATTCCTGTGCGCTCGTGGCCGCGCTCGGGTCCCTATCGACCGCAACCGACAGGTTTGTCGTCGGGCACGTGGTGCACGACCTGCGCGCCGAGTCGGAAGCCCTGGCCGACCGCGATGCCGCGCGGGCCGCGGCCGCGAACATGGGCCTGGAGTTCGCCGAGGCGCACGTTCGGGTGCGGGCCCCGGGAAAAAACCTGGAAGCCGCGGCCCGCGAGGCCCGCTACGCCGCCCTGATCGGCATGGCCCGCGAGCACGATATCCGGTTCATCGCCACCGCCCACCACGCCGACGATCAGGTGGAAACGGTGGTCATGTCGCTCCTGCGCGGCGCGGCGGGCGGCGGTGCAGGCCTGCGCGGGATGGCGGCCAAGAGGCGAATCTCAGATCTGAAACTTGAGATTTCAGATGTGAAATCCAAACGGCCGGTGCCGTGGCTGATTCGCCCAATGCTCACACCGCAAGCCGAGGTCGATCGCGCCGCGTGCCAACGAATCTGCGACCTCGCGGGCATCCACTGGCGCGAGGACGCAACAAACGCCGACATCTCGCGCCTCCGCGCGGCCGTGCGCCATCGCGTTGTTCCGATCCTGCGCGAGATCAGGCCCGATGTCGCGCGCCGGGCCATGGCGGCGGCGGAAATCGCGGAACTCGCAACAATTCGCCTGGAGCGGGCAGCACGCCGAGTGTTGCAAAGGGCGAGGGTGGAAGGGAAGGAAGAACCACACGAGTTCTCATGGCCGCGCGCCGAGTTGCGGCCGCGCGATCCGCTCCTGCTGGGGGCCGTCGTGCGGATGGCACGCCGACGCCTGTGCGGCCGGGCGGGAGAGGACCGCGCCACCAAGCGATCAGTGGACGCCGTGGTCCGGGCGATCCGCGATGCGAGCACCGAAGCGCGGCATTGCCGATTGGGGGGGATGGAGATCGAAGTCACAGCGCGCCGAGTAGTCATGCGCGGCCGGTGAAAACCCAAGCCGACCAAGGGGCGCGCGTGGGGGCTGCGGTTGTCTAAACTGCCCCCATGACCGCATCCGCTCCGTCCAAACCCTCACCCACAACCCGCCAGAACGCCCCCCTCGCCGCGCCATACTCCGGCGTCCTCGACATGATCGGCAACACCCCGATCCTCGAGTTCACCAAGCTCGACCTCGGGCGCGGCGGGGCGGGGGGCTGTCGCCTCTTCGGCAAGATGGAGCAGATGAACCCCGCGGGCTCCATCAAGGACCGCATCGGCCTCTCCATGATCGAGGGCGCGGAAAAGTCCGGCAAACTCAACCCCAAGGGCAACCCGCCGCCCACCATCATCGAGGCCACCGCCGGAAACACCGGCCTCGGCCTCGCCCTCGTCGCCCGCCAGCGCGGCTACACGCTCAAGGTCGTCGTCCCCGACAAGATGTCGCAGGAAAAGATCCAGCACCTCCGCGCCATGGGCGCAGAGGTCATCCTCACCCGCTCCGACGTCGAGAAGGGCCACCCGGAGTACTACCAGGACGTCGCCGCCGCCCTCGCCAAGGCCACGCCCAACTCCCTCTACACCAACCAGTTCGGCAACGACGACAACCCCCGCGCCCACTACGAGACCACCGGCCCGGAGATCTGGCGACAAATGGAGTCGGTGGGCGGCGTGGACGCCTTCGTCTGCGGCGTCGGCAGCGCGGGCACGCTCTCGGGGGTGGGACGCTACCTCCGGGAGCGGAATCCAAACGTCAAGATCATCCTCGCCGACCCGGCAGGCTCGATCCTCGCCCCGCTCGTGAACGAGGGCAAGACCGTCAAGGCCGGCTCCTGGCTCGTCGAGGGCATGGGCGAGGACTTCGTCCCCGACATCTGCGACCTCAAGCTCGTCAGCGAAGCCGTCACGGTGACCGACGGCGAGAGCTTCTTCGCCGCCCGCGAACTCCTCGCCAAAGAGGGCGTCCTCTCCGGCTCCAGCACGGGCTGCATCCTCCACGCCGCCCTCGTCTTCTGCCGCAAACAAACCAAACCCATGAACGTCGTCACGCTCATCTGCGACAGCGGCGCCAAGTACCTCTCCAAGATGTTCAACGACTTCTGGATGATGGACAACGGCTTCATCAAGCGCGACAAGACCGGCGACCTCCGCGACCTCATCGCCCGCCGCCACGACCACGGCGAGGACCACACCCTCCTCGACACCGACCCCATCCGCCAGGCCATCAAGCGCATGGCCATGTACGGCGTGAGCCAGATGGTCGTCACCGATTCCGACGGCCGCGTCGTCGGCATCCTCGATGAGGGCGACATCCTCCTCGGCGTCCACACCGACACCGAGGCCTTCGAGCGCCCCGTCAGCGACTTCATGACCCGCCGCGTCGAAACCGTCTCCCCCGATGCCCCCGTCGGCTCCCTCATGCCCATCTTCCGCGCCGACCGCGTCGCCATCGTCGTCGACAAAGCCGGCGAGTTCTACGGCCTCATCACCAAGCTCGACATGATCCACTACCTGCGGGCCCAGTTGATCCGGTGATCAATCAGAGCCGAGCGGCGCAAGCCGCCGGAGTCCGCCCATCCAACGAGCCCCGAGCGCAGCGAGCGGGTCCCCGCCCCCCGGGCGCACGGTCCTTGCGAGCGACTTCAGTCGCTCGAAAACGCCCCATCCCCCCGCGGCCCCCGGAGCCGACGCCGACGACCAACCGACCCAGCCCAAAACGAGCCCCGAGCGCAGCGAGGGGCCCGACACCACACTCGCCACGCAGCACGACAGACCGTGCCACGATCTTGCCGCTCTGGGCAAGGTCGTGCCGAACGCCCCTGCACATCCGCACAGACCTTCCCTGATCGACATGGAGCTACGGCGTCGGACTCTGCGGAGCGTTTGGCGCCAACGGCGTGCCGTCCACTGCGGGAGCGTCGGCTTTGACCTCGACGAATACCGGCGGGAGGGACTTTTAATGCATCTTGCGCAGCGCGTCCAACGCCGATTGGTCGTCCACTTTGTACTGGAGCCGTTGCTGAAAGAACTCCATCCGGGCCTTGTTTGCTTGGATGATCTCACCCCAAGTCTTTGCCCAAACCTTGATGTGCCCAGTTTCGCTCTCGTAGCAAAGCCCTCGCGCGCGATTGGCCTGCGTCGCCTGCTTTCGGCCCGAATCGGTCATCTTGTTGCTGACGACCCAGAACACCCAGCGCGTGGATGTGTCCTTGAATCGGGGATCGTCGGCAACGGCATCGGCATAGCTTTGGGCCTGCGAAATGATGTCACGGTTGATGGAGACGTTCGGCCGTTTTAGTTCGACTATCAGATGCTCTCTCTCTTCCGCTCTCGGCTGTGGAATTACGCGCGAAAGCATGAGATCGACGATGCCCGCGGAGCCGTCTTCTCGCACCACGTCCGGATCCTCATCGGACGCCTTGCGAAGCTTGCCCAAATGCGCGACAAGAACATCGTTGAGATTCTGGTCGCTCGCGCTCAGGGCAAACTCCTCGCCCCAAAGCCAAGTGTGTTCTTCCACGATCTTGTGAAGCTGCGTTCGTTCCAGTAGTTGCTCTTTGGACACGGGATGGAACAGCAACAGCTCCAGCCCGCGCAAGAAATCTAGCCGCCCAGAGACCAATTTCGCCGCGCTGATAATCGACGCTAGCGACGTCCGTTTGAGAAGTTCGGCCAGGTCTGCCTGCTTGTCTTGCGGAAGCCCCAACACCTCGGCAAAAATGCTCTGGACTTCTTCGGGGCTTTTCTCGATCGCCTGTTTCAGTAGTCGCATCGAGAGCTTCTTCGATTTGGGGTCGCTCTCGTCGAAGTCGGGTAAAGCTTCGGCGAGTTGCATCGCCACTACGTCGAAGACCTGCCGCTCGGTCTGTTCGATCAAGTCCTTCGGGTTCCCGCCATATGGATAGATGCCGTCCTTCTTCCAGCCCTCAACAATGCTCGCAGCCGTCTCAGCGTCGCGCTGCGTGAAGTGGACTTTCATCTGCCTCTTGGCGAGCTCAAGCAGTTTGACATAGTCCGGATGTAGTTCCTTCAGGGCAAGTGCGCCGCGCTCTTCGAGCACAGGCACCGCGTCAGAGGAGAGGTACGCGGTGAAGTTCCAGCCCTTGGCCCGGATGCCGGGTGAGACTTCCTCTTTGGCAAACCCGCTTGAGTCACAGAGATACAGCGCACGATCGGTGGGGACAGCCCACTCGATGACATTGAGCTTGACCTTGAAGGTCTGCCCATCATCGAGCGTGAGGGTGGGAAGTTGATAGTCGGCAGTGTGCGACTCCACCCGGCGGGGATCCACCGGGACGCCTTCGATATCGATCTTCACCGAAGGGTATTTGCGCAGATAAATAGCCAAGCGACGCGCCAACTCGTCGGCGACCCTCTGCGCATCGTTAAGCGAATCCACGCCGTCCCGCACATCGGAAATCTCGACGATCGTTCCGAGCTGATCCGTCTTCGCCGCCGACGCATCGGTCACATCGAATTGGTTGAGCGCGGGCCGTTTACCGACGATGCGGAACGACTTGACGCTCCCGTTCTCTTTGTAAGTGCTTGTCCAGATGATGGCGTTGCCGAGGCAGAATGCTTTGAACCGGCCCTTGCCCTCCTGCCCGTGCAATGCTCGCTTTTGCTTCTGCGAAACCCGCTGAGTCTTTTTCCAAGAACCGCCCAGTCTGCCGAAAGAGGTTATTGCGTCAGTATGCTCGATTCCGTGCCCGTCATCCGCGACCCTGACACTCTCGATGCCGCCCAGTGCGTTTTTCTTGTACGTGACGCTGACCGTATTCGCATCCGCATCCACGGCATTCCAGATCAACTCCGCCAACCCGAGGATGGGGCGCGTCTTCGCGACATCCTCCAGATGATCGGGTTGGACATCGAGCTTGACGTTCACGATGAAGACTCCGATGGCGATAGTTGAGGCAGGCGGCGCCGGTTGATCATGATTCCGTGCCGCCGATCACCGCCTTGGGCGATCGGTGTGCCTTGAGATCGCGAGTGTAAGCGCAGATTGCTCAGGGCGGTAATCGGTGGCTCCGCGCTTGGCACGACCTTGCAGTTCCTCCGCAAAGTAATGCAGACGGCGTTCGAAGCTCGGAACGAGTGGCTCGCCGTTCCGTGACCCAATCTTCGCGCTTCGCCAAGGTGCTTACGAAGCCGCGGAGGGGTGCCCGTCGTCCACCCATATTCGGGAAACGTAAGGGTTTTTACTCAATCCATCCAAAACCCAAACACTACCCTTGCCAACCCTCAATTCCACGCCACAATCCCCCTCATCAGCCGCCACCACACACGCGCGGCCAAGGGGGTCCCAAACAGTCCATGCTCCTCTC
>CALMPG010000024.1 GCA_937871915.1 uncultured Phycisphaerales bacterium | reverse complement strand
GACACCCCATCCGAACAACCCCCTCAGACCCCGCTCGGCGTCAAGACTGAACCGACCCAACCTCGAGCCCCCCCCCCCCCGCCCCCGCCGACACCGTCTATGGATTCATGACCCTGATCGCGCGCATGCGCTCCGGCTTCGAGCACGCACGCCCCGGACGCCCCTTCAACTGGTTCGGCATCCCCGCCGGCTTCGGTTCCGCCCACACCCCCGAAGAGTTCATCACCCTCCCCAACGCCATCCCCCTCCTCAACCACCCCGCCGACCGCCTCAAGAGCGGGCGGCGCGGCCCGTTCTTCGCCGAGGGCCTCCGCCGAAACGCCGCATGGTCCGCCGAGTTCTTCGAGCACCTCGCCGCCGAACTCGCCTTCCGCCACATCCCCGACCCCCCCGCCTTCATCATCACCAGCGAGAACGGCATCGGCGACGACTACTCGGGCCACTCCGGCAACCCCGACACCGGATGGGTGCCCGAGGCCCTCGCCGACCCGCGCGCCAGCGACCCCGCCCACACCATCGACGGCATGCACACCTTCGCCCAGTACATGGCCGGCAGGCGCACACTCGACGGCCAGCCCCTCCCCAGATACCGCGACCGTGTGGCCATCGGCATCCCCCCGGGCCGCGACCCGATCAACGATGAAAGCAGCGAGGCCTATCGCGGCGCCATCCGCCTCGCCTGGGATTGGTCGCGCGAGCAGGCCTTCTCCGTCTTCGCCCGCGCCGCCTTCCGGCGCTCCCCCGCCAACCCCTGGGCCACCCTCCGCATCGGCGAGTACCAGGCCGCCTGCGACAGCCCCTGGTCCCCGGTGCGAGTCCGCCCCCAGACACTCCAGCACCAGATGGACGGGCTCTTCGCCGCCGACCTGCAATGCCCGGATTGGTACGGCGGCATCCCCAACGGACGCACCCAGCCGTTCTTCAACGACGACCCCGGCTGGGAGACCCTGCACAACTGGCTGCGGGTCCATCCGAACACCGAGCCCGAAGGTCCCCGGCGCGAACGCCGCGTCGCCCTCGACATCGTCAAGGCCATGGCCACCGCCCACGCCCGCTCCGCCCCCTCCTCACCCCTCGCCCCGTTCGTCACCCACCTCTACGGCGTGCCCGAGGACGACATGGTCGAGTACCTCCGCCACTGCCGCCAGCAGGGCGCGTGGGCCGTGTGCGTGTTCTTTCCCAAGGCCGACCGCGCCGGCCACGACTACTGGCACCGCGTCGTCCCACGGGTCTGCGCCTAGCCGCTACTGCGGCGCGTCCACCTCGGCCCCGACCCGCCACCGTGCCACGCTCGGCGCGCTCCGCCCCGTCACCACCTTCCACAGCGGCTCCTCCCCGCGCTCCGCGTGCCACCTCTTGAACTGCCCGCTCGCGTCCTCCGCGTACACGTCCAGCGCCGGCCTCCCCACGAACACCGCCCGCTGGATCAGCAGCACATCGTCCGACCAGAACTCCAGCTCCGCCGCCACCCCCATGATCGCGTCCGCCGCCCGCCCGAACAGCCCCGGGTCGCTCGCCAGCAGCACGTGCGCATCGTTCCAGACGATGAACCGCCGCCTGATCGCCGGCGCATCCCCGTGGCGCGGCCGACGCCGCATCGCATCCTCCAGCCCGCCGAACACCCCGAGCCCCGGCGTGACGTGCCCCACGCCCAGCCCGCGCTCGAACCCCGCGCACAAACTCCGCAGGTCCGTGATCCGCGACCCGTCGATCGTGCACACCATCGTCTCGGTGAACTTCGCCAGGCTCGTCCCAAGGTCGATGACAAACCGCTCCCGCTGGCGCGCATCCGCCCCCGACGCGCACACGTGATGCTCGTCGAGCATCTGCCCCACCTCGAGTTGCCACGGCACAACCCGAAGTCCCGTCGCCACGATGGAGTGCACTGCGCCGGCCATGGCTCGCCTTCCCGCCGGGATGGACGCCCGCACGCCGCGCGCCGCGGCCTCGCCGCTCGCACGCCCGCCAGACTCCGCCCGGACCATCCGCTCTATTCAGAATCTCGACGATGAAACAATGCCCCAGAATGCGCGCCCGGCAAGGAGTCGGAGCCTCCCGACACCACAATGCCGTCTCGCCCGGCAAAAAAGCCGCCCCGAACAGGGCGGCCTTGAGCCTCTTTTCACCGCTCTCTGGCCGGCCTATGGATTCACCGTCCGCCGGCGCGTCCCCGTGAACGCGTCGTACTCCACGCGCAAGGCCCCCGTCACGCCGAACATCTGGTCCGGCGTGCGCACCCGCGCGAACATCTCCCCGGCCGTGAATCCCGCGTCGGCCATCGGCCGGATCTCCACCGCGCCGCGCGACACCGTCACGCTCACCGCCGTCGTCCCCCCCACCTCCGTGCTCCGCTCGATGAGCACGCGCCCCAGGCGCGCCACCATCACCCGCACCCGCTCATCCACCACGAGCACCACGTCCGAATCCAGCCCCGCCCGAATCTCCATCCGCGATTCGCTGGTGTTCCCGGCGCCCAGCGTGCTCCACGCCCCACCCGGAACGCGCCACTGCACGCCCGACGAATCCCCCTTCACCGACTCGACCCGCACCTTCGGCGCGCCGGTCGAAAGCGCCATCGGAATGTTCGGCACGATCGCCCCATCCACCAGCGCCACGCCCGTCTCCGGCTCGCCCGCCTTCTCCGGCGCGACATCGACCACGCCCCCGTCCATGGGCGGCAGCGGCTCGGCGTGCCCGGTCACAATGCTCGGCGTCGCCGTCAGGTCCGTCACGCCCGCCCCCGGAGTCCCCGCCGCGCGAACCTCGTCCCTCGCCGGCGCCGGGCCCGCCACGCCCTGAGCCGACCCCGGCCGCACGATCGGCTCGACGGACATCGCCCGCCCGCTCGGGTCCGCCTCCGGCTTCACGATCGTCCGCGCGTCCGGCGCGGTGTCGGGCAACTGGATCGGCGTCCCCTTGGTCGGCAGCAGCTCCGCCGGCAGCGTGCTCGCCTCCATCCCTCCCGTCATCGCGCTCGGCCCCGGCTCGCCCGCGCCCCCCGGAGCCCGCACCACCGGCGACGGATCCCCCGGCATCACCTGCCCGGGGCGACGCTCCTTGGCCATCGCCTCCAGATCCACCACCGACTTGCGCACCGCCTTGATCCGGCGCGGCGACTGCGGCTGGGCCGCCTCGTCCTTCGGCGCGCCCGTCGCCGGGGCCATGCCCGCCGGCGCTCCCGCCAGCATCGCCGCCATCGCCGCCATCGTCCACCATGTGCTTCGCTTGCTCATCGCTCGCCCTCGTGTCTCGCCCGCCCGTGGCAGGCCCGAAAAGTGGTCCGATCGCATCCGATCACTTGCCCTCTTCCGCGCCCGCCGCCTTGCGGATGGGCTGCCCCGGCACCCACACCTTGCCCTTCTTCTCCCCCTCGCCCGCGGGCCTCGCATCGCTCTTGGGCTGCCCCGGCGTGATCACCTTGTCGTCGGGCCCGATCACCGACGGCTTCGCCTTCGGGTCCTGCAGGTCGATCGCCGGCGGAACGCTCCCGGGCGCGAGCGTCGGCAGCGGCTCGGCGTGCCCCTTCGCCCCCTTGGCCACCGGCATGGGACCGGTCCTCGGCGCGGGCAGTTCCACCGCCTCCGACGCCCCCTTCACCGATTCGGCCACCCCAGCCTTCCCCTGATCCCTTGCCGCCGCCCCCAGCGCCACGCCCCCGGTCGAGATCGCCGCCTCCGGCGGGATCGGCGCCGCCGCCCGCTCCGCCTTCGGCGCCTCGGCCACGACCGCCACGGGCTTCACCGGCTCGGCCACCACCGGCGCGCTCACCCGCTTCACGCCCTCGATCCGCATCGCGTCCCGCAACCCCCCCGTGATCGACACCAGCTGCGCCCCCGTCAACCCCTGGTTGTAGCGCGCCGACGCCGGCGCGATCCCGCGCTGCATCAACTTCGCCAGCGCATCCTCCTGCGAGAGCGTCCGCCCCTCCAGCAGCCGGATGCCCATCGCCGAAACCTCCCCCATCGTCACCGCCTGGCGCGCCGGACGATCGAAGCTCTTGGGAATGTACCCCAGCTTCTGCGCCATCCCCATCCGCTGCTCGTACGTCGCCCCCGTCGTCCCCGTCCCCAGCAGCAGGCAGGCGTTGATCGCATCGTCCTGCGACGCGAGCGGCCGCTCCTCCAGACTGTCGAAGAACGCCAGCGCCGAGTCGTCCCCCGCCGACGCCTCCACCGCCGTCTGCTCCACCATCGGCCGATTGATCACCGGCTCCGGCGACCGCGCCTGGCTCCCCCCCGACGAACACCCCACGACCGCCACCGAAGCGCCCGCGAGCACCAGAGCCAGACCCAAACGCCGAGTGGTTGCACTGTTCATGGCCGCACCATCCCTGGTAGTCCGACACCGTCGGACCCGTGTTCGTCCCCCGTCGATCCCCTCCACCAAACGATCGCCACACAATACTCCGCCCGAGCGCATCGCGTGGCCCGAAGCACCACGCCGACACCCTTTGCGCGTGGTATCGTGAAGCCCGAACCGAATCGTCCGCCTGTCGGTATCGTCGCATGCCGCGCACGGGCATGAAGGAACCCCCCAAATGAGCGATCGCATCCGACCTCTCCCCCAGCGACCGACCATCCTCGCCATCTGGGCATGCCTTCTGCTCATGCCCCTCGCCCTCGCCGCCTGCTCCAGCGAGAAAGACCGCCTCGAGGCCATCGCCGCCACAGCCGCCGCCGGCCGATCCGCCGCCGCCACCTCCCTCCGCACCGCCTTCTTCGCCAAGGAGATCACCGCGAACGCCGCCATCGACCTCGCCCACACCAAGGTCGATCGCCTGAGTCCGAGCACTTATTCCACCCAGCCCACCGCAAACGACATCGCCTTCGCCGGAGCCGTCCTCGACTTCATCGAGCAGACCGAGCCCGACATCGACGCCAAGGTGCTCAACGAGTTCTTCTGGATCCGCATCGGCACTCTCGCCGGCAACGCCGCCGCCGCGGCCCGAAAAGCCGAAGACCTCCCCGCCGCCCGCGCCCTGGTCCTGGCCGGCCCGACTCGCTGGCAGACCGAGGCCTACTGGCGCCAGCACCCCGCCCACGACGCCCTCGCCAGCATGATCCTCTTCGAGAGCGGCGAATCCGACAAGGCCTTGAACCGCCTCCGCGACCGCCCCGACCTCGCCGACGACGTCCAAATCGTCAAGGACACCATCGAGAAAGAACTCAAGAAACGCCCCCGCAAATAGCCGCGCCCCACCCCTTCCCGTCCGGCAAATCCCCGGATTTCGATCCTCCTCCCCCCGGAACGGCTCTCCCCGGCCCGGGGGTGTGGCAACCCGCCCAATCCGGGTCACATTGAACGATCCCCCGCCCCCGGCCCGGCCGGGCTGTCCCCCCCACGGAGTCCCATCGTGCTGAATCGCCGCCAGTTCCTCGGCACCGGATTGAGCGCGGTCGCCCTCGGCCTCGCCGCCCGAAACACCGCCGCGGGGTTCTTCCCCCCGGGCCACGGCCACGGCCACGGCCATGATCACGACCACGACCCCGACCACCCATGGCCGTGCGCCGACACCGGCTCGGCAGCCCTGGACGCCTCGTTCCCCATCGGCCCCATCGACACCAGCGCGGGCATCCAATACGTCAACGGCCTTCCCGTGGTCAAGCAGTGGTTCGGCGACGACTTCCCCACCCAGCTGCAGATCCCCTTCCACCAGGGCGAGGCCCAATACCCCAACGGCGCCCCGCCGGAGCCCAGCGAGAGCCACGACGTGGTCATCATCGGCGGCGGCCTGAGCGGCCTGGCCACCGCCTACGCCCTCCGCCGGCACCGCCCCGTGGTGCTCGAGCTCCACCGACGCTTCGGCGGCGTGAGCATGGGCGAGCGATGGAACGACACCAACTTCTCCCTCGGCGGCGCCTACTTCATCACCCCCGATCGCGGCTCGTACCTCGAACGCCTCTATCGCGAGCTCGGCGTCACCGGCCTCCGGCGCGTCAGCCCCCCCACCGACGACCCCATCGAGATCAACGGCGCCATCGCCGAGGGCTTCTGGGAGGGCGCGGGCCTCACGCCCATCGAGATCGACGGGTTCAACCAATACCGCTTCCTGCTGCTCTCCTACGTGCAGAACTACCCCGAGATCCCCCTCTCCCCCAGCGCCGACAACACCTGGATCCGCCAGCTCGACGCGATGACCCTGCGCGACCACATCACCCAGTCCCTCACCGTCCCCGTCCCCAAACTCCTCCAGGCCGCCATCCAGGGCTACTGCTACTCCTCCTTCAACGCGGGCTGGCAGGAGGTCTCCGCCGCCAGCGGGTGGAACTTCCTCGCCGCCGAGGAGTACGGCCGCTGGGGCCTCCCCGGCGGCAACGCGGGCCTCACCTCGCTGCGGGCGGCCAAACTCCTCCGCCTCGAAGCCGGCACGCCCCGCCAGTGCCCCCCGCGCCACCTCCGGTCCTCCTGCCGCGCCGTCGAGGTCCGCGTCCTCGGCCCCGACAACGTCCGCGTCGTGTACAAGGGCCTCGACGAGGGCTTCCGCACCATCCGCGCCAAGCGCGTCGTCGTCGCCTGCCCCAAGCACGTCACCCGGCAGATCCTCCCCGGCCTCGCCGCCGACGACCCGCAGCGCCTGGCCGACTTCCTCGAGGTCCGCACCCGCGGCTACGTCGTCGCCAACGTCCTGCTCAACCGCCGCCCGACCCGCCGCTTCTACGACCTGTTCCTCCTCAACCAGGGCGACTTCCCCGGCACCACCGGCGCGACCACCCTCCCCGGAGACTTCCAGCGCATCACCGACGCCGTCAACGGCTCGTTCGCCCGCCGCCACGGCGACACCAGCGTCCTCACCATGTACTGGCCCCTCCCCTACGACGAGGGCCGCTTCGACATCATCGCCGAAACCTCCCTCCAGACCTTCGCCGCCCGCGCCCGCGCCGAACTCGACGTCACCCTCGGCGCGCTCGACCTCTCCATCGACGACGTCGAGCAGGTCCGCATGTCGCGCTGGGGCCACTCCATGCCCCTCGCCCGCCCCGGCCTCATCGCCTCCGGCGTCTGCGAGCGCATGCGCACGCCCTACCGCGACCACATCTACTTCGTCAACCAGGACAACTGGGCCCTTCCCGCCGTCGAGACCTGCCTCCTCGAGGCCGCGGCCATGGCCCCGCTCATCGAGCAGGGGCTGTAGCCCCCCCCGCCCCCCCCCCCCCCCCCCGTCACGGCACGATCTTCACCACGCTCACCCGCCCCATCAACAACTCGTACACCACGTCCACATCCTCCTGCGCCATCCGAATGCACCCCATCGACTGCTCCTTGCCGATCGAGTCCGGCTCGATCGTCGCGTGGATGCCGTAGCTCTTGCACTGCCTGGTCACCTCGTCGAGCCCCTCGAGCCCGATCCAGCGCTCCCCCAGCGGGTTCTTCGGATCGTCCTTGTCGAACTTCTCACCCGTCCGCGGGTTCACCCACGGCGGGTTCACCAGTTTCGACCCCTCCTTCACCGTGAACGGCCCCAGCGGCGTCCCGCTGTCCTTGCCCAATCCGACGTTGAACGAGCGGATGTACACCCACCCCGGCTCCGCCCCCGCCCCCAGACCGCTCGTTCCGATCGACGACGGCGACGGCGTCGGACCCGCGTAGACATCCATCCGGAACGCGCTCTTGCTCACCACCGCGTGGAACGGCCCCTTGACGATCTTGAGTTGCTGCCCGATCTGCAGCGAGCGCGCGTTCACCTTGTTCACCCGCTGGATGAACCCCGCCTCCGTCACCGAGTTCACCTTCCGGCTGATCCGGATCGGGCTGTCCCCGCTCTCGACCTTGTACGTCTCCACCAGCGGATCACCGGGGTACGCGATCCCCGAGAACACCAGGTCGTTGTTCAACTCCGCCATCCACCGCCGGATCCCCTCCCGGTCCTTCTCGCTCACCCGCGGATCGACCAGGATCTTGTTCAACTGCGCTCGCGCCTCCACCAACTTCCGCTCCCCCATCGCCCGCTCCGCCGCGCTCTGCGCCGACGCGAGTTCCCCCGGCAATCCCGATGTCTCCGATCCCGGCGTGCCCGTGGGCATCGGCAGCGGCGTCATCCCCGCCTGCGGGGCCGCTGCCGGCACAGGCTCACGCACCACCGGCGCGCTCCCGCCCGCCGGCTGGGCCGCGCCCGCCGCCACCGGCACGACCACGCCCCCCGCCCGCGCCCTGCCACCCATCTCCAGCACCACCGGCTCCGCCTTCACCGGCGCGCCCGTCGGCGGCGCACCCACCGGCGCAGCCGCCGGCAGCGTCACCCCATCCGCCCGGGCCATCTGCGGCCCGAGCGGGTTGGATCCCCCGCTCTCCCGCTCGCGCATCAAGTACACAGTCCCGCCCCCGATGCACATCAGGAGCAGCACCACCCCGAGCATCCGCTTCTGCCCCCGGTTGCGCCCCCGGAAGTGGCTCACCGACGAGCGCAGGTTCGATGTCGGCCGACGAGACTGGGATTGCAGTGCCATGGGAGGTCCGTCCGTGAAGGGTGGCCCGCCGCTCCGCGGCGGAAGATCAGCGAAAAGTGTACCGGCGCGACATGCATCGCGCCCGCGAGAACGACAGCAACTCAGAGGGTACGGCTTATGTCGGCCGAATCCGCATCGCCCGTCCACATCCGGTCACCCTCTCGCGTCCGCCTCGCCAACCGACACCTCGATCACCTCCGTCGGCGTCACGATCACCCCCACCCGCTCGTCGTGCGCCTCCATCGGCACCCGCTCCACCACCTGCTCATCAAACGCAAACGCCACCCGGCGCGCCCGCCCCCCCGGCAACCCCGCCAGGAACCGGTCGTAGTACCCCGCCCCGCGTCCCAGCCTCGCCCCCGTCCGGTCAAACGCCACCCCCGGCACCACCACAACATCCAACTCCCCCGCCGCGATCTCCGGCGACCCCGGCCGCGCCACCCTCAGCCCGCGCAGCCCCGACGCCGTATCCGCCACCAGGTCCGTCGTCAGATTCCCCACCCGCACCGCCGCCATCGTCCTCGACCCAGCATCAAGGCGAGGCATGCACACCCGGCACCCGCGCCGAACCAACTCCTCCGCCAACCCCGTCAGATCCACCTCCGGCACACCCGCGATCGGCGCGTACAGCAGCACCGTCGATCCATCGGCAAACACCCCGGCCCCCACCGCCCGCCGCCACGCCCGTTCCGATCCGATCCGCAGCGCTTCCGGCGACATCGCCCCCAGCGTCGCGGCCATGCGCCGACGGAGCATCCGCTTGGACTCAGCGTCGGTTGCGCTCACGCCCGCTCCTCCGAAGCCCGCCCCGCCCGCAGCCGCCGTGCCTCCTCCAGCCGCTCCTTGAGCATCTTCTCCGCCCCATGCTCCGTCGGCCGGTAGTAGCGCTTCTCCACGCCCAGGTAGTCCTGCGCTCCCACCTTCCCCAGCAGCCTCGATTCGATCCCCGCCTCGTGCGTGTAGTTGTACCCCTCGCCCCGGGCCCCGCCCGCTCCGCCCTCGCTCATGTCCCCCGCCTTCCGCACGTTCCCGTCCTTGATGTGCCGCGGCACCGCGATCGTCCGCCCCTCGCGCACATCCCCCATCGCCTCCTCGATCGCCACATAGCTCGCGTTGCTCTTGGGCGCCAGCGCCAGATACGTCGCGCACTGCGCCAGCGTGATCCGCGCCTCGGGCATCCCGATCCGCTCCACCAGCTCCCACGCCGCCGCCGCGACCATGATCCCGCGCGGGTCCGCGTTCCCGATGTCCTCGCTGGCCAATATCGCCAGCCGGCGTGCGATGAACCGCGGATCCTCCCCGGCCTCGAGCATGTACGCGATCCAGTACATCGCCGCGTCCGGGTCGCTCCCCCGCACGCTCTTGATCATCGCGCTGGCCGCGTCGTAGTGCTGGTCCCCCGTCCCGTCGTACACCGCCGCCTTCTGCTGGATCGACTCCTCCGCATCCGCGCGAGTGATCGCAATGGGTGGCACGGGCAGCTCGTCTGCCCGTGGTGTTGCCAACGTGGGCACACGAGCACGGCCGGTCGTCCGGGCACTCCCGCCCGAGAGCACCGCCACCTCCAGCGCCGTCAGCGCCCTTCTCGCATCCCCATCGCTCTTCACCGCCCACACCCGCAGAGCCTCCTCCTCCACCCTCAGGTCCATCTTCCCATACCCCCGCTCGGCATCCCCGATCGCCCGCCGCAGCACCGCGACCACGTCCTCCTCGCTCAGGCTCTCGAGCCGGAACAGCGTCGAGCGAGACACCAGGGCCGAGTTCACCGCGAACAGCGGGTTCTCCGTCGTCGCCCCGATCAGCGTGATGAGCCCCCGCTCCACATCCGCCAGCAGCACGTCCTGTTGGCTCTTGCTGAACCGGTGGATCTCATCGAGGAACAGCACCGTCCGCCTGCCGCTCTCCCCCAGCCTCGCCCTCGCCTCCTCGATGATCTGCCGGATCCGCGCCACCCCGACGCTCGACGCGTTCTCCCGCTCGAAGTGCCGGTCCAGGTGCCGCGCGATCACCTCCGCCAGCGTCGTCTTCCCCGTCCCCGGCGGCCCGTGCAGCAGAATGCTCGTCAGCCGGTCCGCATCCAGCATCCGCCGCAGCAGCTTCCCCGGCCCGAGAATGTGCCGCTGCCCCGCCACCTCATCCAGCGTGCGCGGCCGCATCCGCGCCGCCAGCGGCTCCACCGCCCTCGCCGCCGCCTCCCGACGCGATTGCCACAGATCCGCCATGCCCCGAGTTTAGAGTCGCCCGCCCCCCCGCGCGCCCTCGCCGACGGAATTGCAAAAGGGCGTCGCCTGCGCAACGCCCTTCGCGGGAAATATGTCTCACCGGAAAACCCGACTCAGGCCCGACGACGCCGGGCCGCCACCAGCCCGCCCAGCCCCAGCAGCGCGGCCGAACCGGGCGCGGGGATGATCACCTGGCTGAACGTCTGACGCACGAACGAGGCCGACGCCGTATTGCCCGGCGCCACCGCGAAGAACTTCACGTCCTTGTTCACCTGGAACTTCGTGTACACCGAGGGCGAGAAGTCGCGGAAGTCCTGCTGCGTGCTCGACGATCCCGCCGTCACGTTCGTGTGCAGCGTCGCCAGGAGGTTCAGCCCCGTCCCATCGAACACGCTCTCATCCACCCGGGCGAACGAGCCCGCGCCCGACGCCGCCCCGTTGAAGGCCAGCCCGATGTCCTTGAGGCGATAGCCCTGCGCGAGGAAGGTGGGATTCACCTCCACCGTGTAGAGCAGGTTGAACTCGGAGATGGTCCCGTCGCCCGAGATCAGGTCGCCGAACCCGCCCGTGATGTCGAAGCCGATCCCGTCGAGCGGGTTGGCCGCGATGAACGCGCTGATCGACACCGCCGTCGCCGGAAAGTGCGCCGACGTGTACGTCGTGAACACAAAGGTCTTGTCCCCGATGTTCACCGTTCGATCCGGGTTGTTGGGTCCGATCACGTCCGAGAGCAAGGCCGCCTGGCCGTTGGTCAACGTGATAGCGCCCTGCGAGTGCGAGGCGCAAACAACGGCCAGACCGGCGGCCGCCGAAAAAAACAAAGCGCGAGAAGCCATGACTCCTCCTGCAATCCATTCTGTCGCGTCGGGTGAGAGGCCGGCGCGGGGTGAGAGAGTGACCAGAGCCGCACGGCCTGGTCTGCCGACTTCCCGGGTCGGCAATACCACCCTACTCCAGTGAAGCCGCTTGGCAAGGAAAACCGAACATGAAACCGAAACTTGCCCCGTTCTGGGAAAGCTGTCAGGGGAAGAGTCGCCTCACAAAGCCCCTACCGAAAAACGACCCATAAAAAAACGGCGACGCACGCGGTGGACCCGCTCGCGTCGCCGGTGTGATTCAACACGCCCCGCAACTCACGCCCGCTTGCGACGGGCGATGAACATTCCCGCCAGCCCGATGAGCCCCATCGCTCCCGGCGTGGGGATCTGACTGAACGTCTGGCGCACGAACGAAGCGGACGAGCTGCCGTTGTTGGTCGCGAAAAACTGCACGTCCTTGTTCACCTCGATCTTCACGTACCCCGGAGGGCCCCACACCACCGCCGACTGCAGCTGCGCCGCCGGCGTGCCGCTCCCATACACGAACGCGCTGGTCGATGTCACCAGGTTCTGCCCCGGAATACCCAGGACGTCGAACACCGATTCGTCCACCCGCGCGTACGAGCCGGTCCCCGTCGCCGCCCCGTTGAACACCAGGCCCAGGTCCGTGATCCGATACCCCAGGGCCGCGAACGCCGGCATCACCTCCACCGTGTACCGAACGTTGAACTCGGAGATGTTCGCGTCGTTGGGGTTGATATCCCCGAACCCGCCCGTCAGGTCGAACCCCGTGCCCTGCAGCGGGTTCGCCGAGACGAACGCGGTCACCGAGATCGTGGACGGCACGAAGCTCGACGAGGTGTACGACTCGAATGTAAATGTCTTATCGCCGATGTTCACCTGGCGATCGTTCGACGCGAGAACCACATCGAGGTTCACCGACTGACCGTTGGTGAGCGTGATCGCGGCGAAGGACGACGAGGACGCGAGAGCAGCCAGACCAGCGGCCGCCAGCGCGCAGTGCGCACGGAATGTCATGCCTTTTCCTTTTCCACAAGTTGTGCGGCGGAGAGAGACGCCGCGGGAGCGAGAGAGAGAACATCCCGCCGTCATCTTGGACGACGTACCCCAAGTGTACCGCGCATCGCACAAGTGCTAGCCAATGCGCCGCAATTCGGCACATAAAAATTTGCCCTACTCGCCGAAACCGGTGTTTCCTCTCTCGCGCGGCTCTATCAGGCCATGTCAATCTGGGGAACCCGTGGCCACCGCCCCAACGCGCCCGCACCTACCCAAACCCCGCACGCAGCGCTCTTGCGTGTCGCGCAAAAAAAAGAGGAGCAGCGCCCTTAGGCGGTGCTCCCGAGGAGAGAGAGTAACCTGGGTTGGGGCCGCCCGCGGGCGACCGATGGGTAGATTACCGACGGCGGCGAACCAAAATCAAGCCGCCCAAGGCCACGAGCATCGAACCACCCGGAGTGGGGGTCTGGCTGAACGCCTGACGCACGAACGACGCCGACGCCTGCCCGTTGGGGCCAAACGCGAAGAACTGGATGTCCTTGATGATCTCCAGCTTGGCGTACGACGCGCCGTCGGCGAACTCCTGGTAGTCCTGCAACTGCGTCTGCTGCGGCGGACCCGCGATATCAAACACCTGGCGCGTGCCCAGCAGGTTGTTCCCCGGCTGCCCGAAGAAATCGAGGATCGACTCATCGACCCGCGCATACGACCCGCTGCCGACCGACGAGCCGTTGAACACCAGCGCGGTGTCCTTGATCCGGATGCCCTGCCCGAGTTGGGGCTCGGTCACCTCGACGGTGTACCGAAGCACGATGTCCGAAATCACGTTGTTCCCCGGCACATCGCCGAAGCCCCCGGTCAGATCGAACCCGATCCCGTCGAGGGGATTGGCCGAAATGAACCCGGTCACCGACACGTTCGCCGCCGGAAGCGTGTCCGACGTGTACGTGAGGATGGTGAACAGCTTGTCTCCGATCTGGAACTGACGATCGTTCGAGTTCAGAACGGCGGCAAGATTCACCTGCTGACCGTTGCCGATCACGAACACGGCTTGGGCGGCGCCTGCGGACAATGCGACAGCAATCGCCGCAAGCGGCATCCCGATACGAAGGGACATGGAAACTCCTTTACGACGAAATTGAGGCCGGCGGGGTGAGAGCACCGCCGAACCCGCATGACGAGCGTGCAACCACGAGGCGGCACCGACCAACTCTCCATGCAGGTGGTTCCAAGATACGGATTCTCTGCACAAAAACAAGAAGAAAATCGCAAAGTCGCCAAAACCCGGATATCCGGAATCCCCATCACCGGCGGCACGCGCCCTCATCTTTCTCCCATTCCCCCATCTCTCCCATCTTCACCTGGGTATCGGACAACCCCATCGTTCGCCAACGTTGGCAACGGCTAACATCCGAAGTGCCCGCACTCCTCCCCTTCTTTCTGGCCCTCCTCCTTGTGTGGATCGCCTTCGCCGCGCTCTGCCATCGACTCTCCGGCGCCTTTCGCGCCGACCCCATCTCCGACCTGGCCTGGGGCCTCTCCCAAATCTACGTCCGAGTTGTCCACCGCCTCCGCGTCTGCGGCCCCGAACACCTCCGCGCCGCGCGGCGCGTCCCCGGCCCCCTCGTCATTGTCTCCAACCACACCGCCGGCGTCGATCCCGTCCTCATCCAGTCCATCTGCCCCTTCGAGATCCGCTGGATGATGATGCGCTCCATGATGACCCCCGCCCTCCGCTCCCTCTGGGACTGGCTGCGCATCATCCCCGTCGATCAGGACGGGCGCGACTCCAACGCCGTCCGCACCGCCCTCCGCCACCTCAGGGGCGGCGGCGCCCTCGGCATCTTCGCCGAGGGCGGCATCGAGCGCCCCCCCCAAACCATCATGCCCTTCGAGCCCGGCGTCGGCCTCCTCGTCCTCAAGTCCGGTGCGCTCGTCCTCCCCGTGGTCATCCGCGGCACGCCCCGCTGCGACTCCGCCTTCGCCAGCCTCCTCCGCCCCAGCCGCGCCACCGTCGAGTTCCTCCCTCCCATCGACTTCTCCCGCTCGGGCCTCTCCGCCCAGGACATCGCCTCCGACCTGGAACTCCTCGCCGCCCGCTCGCTCGACTGGCCGCGCGCCCCGCGCCCGCCCCGCGAGCCCCTCGAACACGAGTAGCCGCTCGCCCCCTCCGCCGGAATCGGTTATGCTCTCGCCCCCGGTCGTCCCCAATCGCGTCGTGGAGATTCGCATGAAGCACCCGCTCTGGATCATCGCTCTCTCCGGCCTCCCCGCCCTGGGCGGCTGCTCCACCGACACCCTCGGCGTCCGCGTCACCAACCAGACCGACCAAATCGTCCGCGCCGAACTCCTCCAACTCCGCAAGGACGGGGACCTGTCCGTCTACTCCTTCCAGACCCTCGGCCCCGGCGCCGAGTTCGCCAACATGGTCGCCGGCGACGAGCGCCGACGCGGCATGCGCGTCCGCTTCCTCCTCGCCGGGCAGAAACTCGAGGACGGAAACTGGGTCATGCTCAACCTCCCCGAAAAGCACAGCCGCCTCTACGACCTCATGCTCGTCGGAGGCCGGCTCACGGCCCGCGAGCTCAAGCGCGGCGACAAACCCACCTTCGACAAAGCCACCTGGGATCGATAGCCCGACTCTCAGCCAAAGCCGGGGGGACGGGCGAACTCGAACGGGGGGGGATTGTCCACGCACGGACGCGTCTGGCCGGAGGCCGCACTCGCCATGCGCACGCTCGCATCGATCAAACGCTGGTGGTGGGCCGCCTGGATCGCCTCCCTCGCCGGTGCGCCGGCCGACCCGCCCCGCACCGAAGCGCCCGCGCCGCCGCCCGCCCCATCCCCGCCACCCGACGCCGCACCCGCGCTCCCCTTCCCCCACCCGCTCATCACCGAGGTCCTCTTCGCCGTCCCCACCGGCCCCGACGGCGACGCGAACAAGGACGGCACGCGCCAGGTCGCCGGCGATGAGTTCATCGAGATCGTCAACCCCCACGCCCGCCCCATCAACCTCGCCGGCTACACCCTCACCGACGGCGCGCCGAACCCCAAGTCCCAACTCAGGTTCACATTCCCCAACATCCACCTCCCGCCCCACGCCGTCGTCGTCGTCTTCAACGGCCACGACTCCAAGATCCCCGGCCCCGTCGGCGACGCCCGGAAGGCCCCCGCCTCCACCAACGAGCGCTTCGCCAAGGCCGCGGTCTTCACCATGCGCACGCCCAGTTCCCGCATCTCCTTCTCCAACGCCGGCGACGCGGCCTGCCTCCTCTCCCCCGACAGGAAGCCCCTGCAGCGCATCCGCTGGGGCAAGGCCGACGAGAAAGCCGGCGGTGTCGGCTTCCTCCTCGACGAACTCGCCCCAACCACCTCCAAGTCCAGCGTCCAGCGCGACACCACCGCCAAGGACGGCCTCTGGAAACTCCACACCGACCTCGACGCCACCCCCTTCAGCCCCGGCGCATTCCCCTTCGCCACGCCACCCGACGCCAGGCCCGCCGACCAACCCGCCGAGCGCGCAAAGCGCTGACCATCCTCCCGCGCCGGCGCGCCCCGACCCCATACCGTTGGCCAATGCGCATCCTGCTCACCAACGACGACGGCATCCGCGCCCCCGGCATCATCGCCCTCTACGACGCCCTCACCGATTCGGGCGGCCACTTCGGCGCGCCCCTGGGCGGCCCGGACTCCACCGTCTTCCCCATCGCCCCGCTCACGGCCCAGTCCGCCACCGGCCACGGCCTCACCGTGCACACGCCCCTCATGATCACCCAGGAGCGCGTCACCCAGCGCATGTCCGGCATCGCCGTTGACGGCCGCCCCGCCGACTGCGTCAAACTCGCCGTCTCCGACCTCTGGCCCGACACCTTCGGCAAGCGCTCCCGCCCGGACCTGGTCATCTCCGGCATGAACTCCGGCGCCAACGTCGGCATCAACGTCATCTACTCCGGCACCGTCGCCGCCGCGCTCGAGGCCGCCTTCCTGGGCATCCCCTCCATCGCCGTCAGCCTGCACATGGGCTCCTCCCAGGCCGACTTCCCCCTCGCCGCCCGCCACGGCCGGCGCGCCATCGAGGCCATCGTCGCCGCGGGACTTCCCACCCCCCACACCTGCCTGAGCGTCAACATCCCCATCACCGAACTCGGCGCCCCTCCAAGCCAGACCAGCCACTACCCCATCCGCGTCTGCCCCATGAACACCCACGGCCTCAACGACAAATACGAGAAACGCACCTCGCCCGGCGGCGAGGTCTACTACTGGGCCGCCGGCCACGGCCTCGACTTTCGCACCACCACCGAAGGCTCCGACGTCCAGGAACTCTTCAATCGCTGCATCACCGTCACGCCCCTCCGCTACGACCTCACGAAAAAGTCCATCATGGACACATGGCGCGACCGCCTCAAGGGCGCGGCCAGCAAAGCCTGAGCGAGCCACTTCCAAATGGGTGGCACGGGCAGCTCGTCTGCCCGTGGTGCTGCAACAGCACCGCGCCAACTCCAACCCACGCCGCCCTTCGCCCCTCGGTCGCCCAAGCCCTGGCGAATGGCTCTACGCCTCCGCTACCCTCCTCGCGTGATGGACCGTCCACCCGCCCTTGCATCGCTCCGCGACTCGATCGCGTCCCGCCGCACATCGGCGACCGACGCGGTGCGCAATGCCCTCGACGCCCTCGCCCGCCTCAACCCCGCCATCAACGCCGTCGTCCAGACCTTCCCCGACGAGTCCCTCGCCCAGGCCCGCGACCTCGACACCACACTCGCCGCCCGCGAGCCCGTCGGCCCCCTCGCCGGCGTGCCCATCGTCCTCAAGGACAACATCTGCCTCGGCCACGGCAAGACCACCTGCGCCTCCCGCATCCTCGAAGACTACCACTCCCCCTACTCCGCCACCGTCGCCCAGCGCCTCATCAACGCCGGCGCCATCATCATCGGCAAGGCCAACCTCGACGAGTTCGCCATGGGCTCGGGCACCGAGCGCTCCATCTTCGGCCCCACCCGCAATCCCTGGGACACCACCCGCACCGCCGGCGGCTCCTCCGGCGGCTCCGCCGCGGCCGTCGCCTCCGGCATCGTCCCCGGCGCCCTCGGCTCGGACACCGGCGGCTCCATCCGCCAGCCCGCGGGCATGTGCGGCGTCGTCGGCTTCAAGCCCACCTACGGACGCGTCTCCCGCTACGGCCTGGTCGCCTACGCCTCGAGCCTCGACCAGATCGGCCCCATCGCCCGCACCGTCACCGACGCGGCCCTCCTCGCCTCCGCCATCTGCGGCCCCGACCCCCTCGCCTCCCCCTGCCTCCCCCAGCCCGCCCCCGACCTTGTCCCCCACCTCAACGAGCCCATCAACCGCCCCGTCATCGGCGTTCCCAAACAGGCCCGCTCCGCGACCAACCACCCCGCCGTCTCCGCCGCCCTCGACCGCGCCATCCACGCCTTCACCGGCATGGCCGCCGAGATCGTCGAGGTCGATCTCCCCCTCACCGACCACGGCATCGCCGCCTACTACATCATCGCCCTCGCCGAGGCGAGTTCCAACCTCGCCCGCTTCGACGGCGTTCGCTACGGCCGGCGCGCCGCCGCGGGAATGTCCGGAAAGGGTGGAGACCTCATGGACCTCTACTGCCACAGCCGCGCCGAGGGCCTCGGCGCCGAGGTCCAGCGCCGCATCATGCTCGGCGCCCACGTCCTCTCCGCCGGCTACGCCGACGCCTACTACAACACCGCCCTCAAGGTCCGCCGCCTCATCCGGCGCGACTTCGATCGCGCCTTCGCAGGAACCGGCGGCCCCCCCGGCTCCGCCACCGGCGGCTGCCACGCCATCCTCATGCCCTCTTCCCCCCACCCCGCGTGGAAACTCGGCGAGAAAGCCGCCGATCCGCTGAGCGAATACCTCGAGGACGTCTACACCGTCGGCGTCAACCTCGCCGGCCTCCCCGCCATCACCATCCCCGGCGGCCTCGCCGCCGGCGCGGGCACGAGCGGCGAGGACCTCCCCATCGGCGTCCAACTCATCGGCCCCGCCCTCGAGGACGCCGCGCTCCTCCGCATCGCCCGAATGCTCGAGCAGACCGCCGACCCCGCCTGGTCCGCCCCGCCCGCCTGATCGCGCGCCCGTCTCCCTACTGCGTCCGAACGCTCTCGAGCGCGACCGCGTGGTCCAGCGGCGTGATCTCGTACATCACCAGCCCCGCGTACTCGCGCCGGAACACGTGCAGCGGCGAACCCACCTCAAGCCGCACCGTCCGATCGTCCCGGCGCGGCCCCATCACCACCAGGATCTTCTCCTCCCCGCGCTTCACCATGAGCACCTGCGCGTTCTTCTCCGAGTCCGCCAGCAGCCCCCCCGCGTACGACCACCCCACCAGTTCCACCCCCGGCTCCGGCCGCCCCACCAGCGCCACGCCCAGATTCTCCTTCGTGTACGCGGAGAACCTCTCGTCCGTGTCGCACACCCACGCCGGACGGAACCCCTCCGCCTCCACCATCCGCTTCATCACCGCGTCCGCCGTGAGCGCCGACGGCGCGGGCCGCATCAACGCCGACCACGGGCGCGCCGCCACGGCCCACGCCCCCACCGCCGCCAGCGCGATCACCGCCGCCACTCTCACCCACGCCGGAATCCTCCCTCGCCGGATCGGGATCGGGCCCCCGGCGCCCGCCCCTGGCGCGGGCGAGGCAGGCGGCGTCATGGCCGCCCGCACCCGCGCGTCGATCCGCCGCTGCAACTCCACCTCCGCCCGCAGCGCACCGTCCGCCTCCATCCGGCGCTCAAACGCCGCGCGCTCCGCCGGGCCCATCCCCCCATCCACGTAGAGGTCCACCGCGTTCGCCTCGTTGTGTGGGCGCTCGTTCACGACGCACCTCCCGCCGTCGAGGCCGCGAGAGCCCGCCGCAGCGCCCCCCGGGCCCGATGCACATGGCTCGCCGCCGTCCCCTCCGGAACCCCCAGCGCCAGCGAGATCTCCCGGTACGACATCTCCAGCACCACGCGAAGCAACAAGCACCCCCGCGCCGTCTCCTCGAGCCCCCCAAGCGCACGCATCAACTCGTCGTCGAACGGCTCCGTCCCCGCGGCCACCTGCCCCGTCCCCGTCAACACCGACCACCCCGTCTCCCCCGCCGCCGGCGCCGCGCCCAGGTCCAGCTCCCCCACGTCGGCCCCCGCCGTCCGCCGCCGGGCCCGCTTGCGGCCCTCGTTCAATCCGATGTTGCGCACGATCTGGATCATCCAGGCCTGAAACGATGTGGAAGGATCAAACGTCCCCAGCCGCTCCAACCCCACCACCGCCGCCTGCTGCACCACGTCCTGCGCCAGCGTCCGATCCCCCACCACCGCGGCCGCCGCGCACCAGAGCAGCCGCCGGTGCTCCTGATACAGGCGCGCAAACTCCCCGGGACCAAGCCGGTCCGGGCGCGCATCGGCAGGAGCCCCCTTCGTGGCCCCCGTGGGGCCGGTCGTGGCGGTCATTCATCCACCATATGTCTCGATCCCCGGCACGCCTTGCGTTCCCGGAACCAGCCGGCCGGATTACACCGGCTGCCGCACCGCGTCGCCGTTGCTGGCGATGAGCGGCCCAAGACGCCGCATCAACCCCGCACGCCGGGCCATCATGCCCAGCTGCACCCGGCTCGACGAGCCCGTCTTCTCCGTCAGCGCCGCCCGGTGCGACTCCACCGTCTTCACGGCCCGGTGCAGACGCGCCGCGATCTCCGCGTTGCTCAGCCCCTCGCCGATGAGCGCCATCACCTTGAGCTCGCTCGCCGTCAGCCCCGAGAGCGGACCGAAGTCCACCTGCTTGGCCTCCACCGTCCGGCTGGTCCCCTCGGACGGCTCGTCGAGCAACGCCTGCTCGGGCGTCCCAACGATCAGCACGCTCGTCCCCGCGCCCTCGCCCTCGTCCACCCGGCGGAGCGTGCACCGCAGCGCGATCCCGCCCCACAACTCCCTCACCACCAGCGCCTCCCCCGTGGCGATCACCTGCCGGATGAACTCCATCCGCTCCGCCGCCGCCGGCGCCGGCAGGAAGTCCCCGATGCGCAGCCCCACCGCCTCTCGCGCCGGCCGGCGCGCGAAAATCGTCGCCGCGACGCCGTTCATCGAAAGCACCCGACCCTGGCCATCCACCACGAGAGCACACAGGCCCCCGTCCGCCGCGACCACCGACCAATCGAACGAGATAGTTGTGTTTGCCAAAGCTGCAGCCCTTGAAGCTTCGGTTCCGCCCCGCCGTTGCGCCAGAGGGCGCGCCAGCGCGACGTCCGCTTGGATGTTGACGGGCCGATACCGAACGCCCCGGCTCTGTGAGCCCGCCTTCATGGAAAGCCTTGACCACAAGTCCTGCTGTGTCAAGGGGAACCCGACAGATTGCCGGTATTCTCGACCACCCTCCGCCGATATCGGACGACTTCTCCCCGGCCGCCTCCTCGACCCGCCCGATCACCCATCCACCCGCGAATGATGCACTCCATGGAACCCCCCGGGACCCCGCGCCCGCACACACCCGACCAGCCCTCCTGGCTCCTCTCCGCACGCGGCGAGTTGTGGTCGAGCATCCTCGCCGGCGCGCTCCTCCTGGCCGGCGTCCTCGCCTGGCTCGCCCTGGCCCGCTCCGAAACCGGCCTCGCCATCCGCACCGTCTGCTCGTGGACGAGCCTCGCCATCGGCATGATCCACGCCTCGCGCGCCGCGTGGGAGTCCGCCCGCTTCCTGAGGTTCGACATCGACGTGCTCATGGTCGTCGGCGCCGTGCTCGCCGCCGCCGTCGGCCATCCCGAAGAGGGCGCGCTGCTCCTGTTCCTCTTCGTCCTCTCCGGCGCTCTGGAAGACCTCGCCTCCCAGCGCACCCAGCGCGCCGTCGAGGCCCTGCACCAGCTCATGCCCACCAAGGCCCTGCGCCTGGATCCGGACACCCGCGAGTGGCTCCCCGTCGCGCCCGAAGTCCTCGTCAAGGGCGACTCCATCAAGGTCCTCCCCGGCGAGTCCATGCCCGCCGACGCCCTCGTCACCCTCGGCCGCACCTCCCTCAACCAGGCCAGCCTCACCGGCGAGAGCCTCCCCCGCTCCGTCGAACCCGGCGACTCCGTCTTCGCCGGCACCATCAACGTCGGCGACCCCATCGAGCTCACCGTCAGCCGCCCCGCCGCCGAGTCCAGCCTCAGCCGAATCCTCACCCTCGTCCTCCAGGCCCAGAGCCAGCGCGAGCCCGTCCAACGCATGATCGACCGCATCAGCCAGCCCTACGCCATCGGCGTCGTGCTCGCCAGCCTCGCCACCTTCGCCGTCTGGTACTGGGCCCTGCACCGCCCCTTCGACTCGGCCCTCTTCATCGCCATCACCCTCCTCATCGTCGCCTCCCCCTGCGCCGTCATCATCGCCACCCCCACCGCCACCCTCGCCGCCATCGCCCGCGGCGCACGCGCCGGCGTCCTCTTCAAGGGCGGCCAGACCATCGAACGCCTCGCCGGCCTCGCCGCCGTCGCCTTCGACAAGACCGGAACCCTCACCGTCGGCAAGATGCGCGTCCACGCCCTCCATCCCATCGGGTGGTCCGACGAGCGCTCCCTCCTCGCCGTCGCCGCCGGGCTCGAGCAGGACTCCACCCACCCCATCGCCACCGCCGTCCTCGCCCGCGCCGCCGAGCTCGGCGTCGAGCCCGCCCCCTCCAAAGACCCGCGCGCCACTCCCGGGCGCGGCGTCTCCGCCCACTTCGACGGCCTCCCCGCGCGCCTCGGCACCCTCGTCTTCGTCGAGGACCTCATCCCCCAATGCCTGCGCGCCAAGGTCCGCGAGGTCCTCCACGGCGTCCAGAAGCGCGGCCAGATCGGCACCGTCGTCGCCCACGACGACCACGCCGGCGTCATCATCCTCTCCGACTCCGTCCGCCCCGGCGCCGACCGCCTCGTCGCCGA
This sequence comes from uncultured Phycisphaerales bacterium, assembly GCA_937871915.1. GTDB lineage: Bacteria > Planctomycetota > Phycisphaerae > Phycisphaerales > UBA1924 > UBA4658. The sequence continues at coordinate 6,725 of CALMPG010000024.1, read as the reverse complement.
CCTCCACGCCCTCGGCGTCAAGCCCGTCGTCATGCTCACCGGCGACAACAAAGCCACCGCCGCCGCCGTCGCCGAGTCGCTCGACCTCGACCGATTCCACGCCGAGTGCCTCCCCGAGGACAAGCTCCGCCTCGTCGGCGAGCTCCGCGACGAGATCCGAACCACCCGCAAGCGCGGCGGGGTCGGAGTCATCGGCGACGGCGTCAACGACGCCCCCGCCCTCGCCGCCGCCGACGTCTCCATCGCCATCGGCTCCATCGGCTCCGACGCCGCCCTCGAGTCCGCCGACATCGTCCTCCTCTCCGATGATCTCGGCGTCGTCCCCTGGGCCGTCGGCCTCGCCCGGCGCGCCCGACGCACCATCCGCCTCAACCTCGCCGTCGCTCTGGGCGCCATCGCCGTCATGGCCGTCGCCACGCTCGTCGGCCCCGGCCTGGGCCACCCGCTCCCGCTCTGGTTGGGCGTCCTCGGCCACGAGGGCGGCACGCTCCTGGTCGTCGCCAACTCCCTCCTCCTCCTCGCCTACCGCTCCCCCATCCCGTCTTTCTCCGGAGAAAACGCTCCCGTCAGCGACCGCGGCCCGGCTAGCATCACCCAACAGGACGCCCCGGTCGCCGTCCCGGCAGGCAAGTAGCCGGGTGTTCCGGCATCGCCACCGCACGCGACGCCCCGCCCGCTCTCAAATCGCAACGCCCGCGAGCGACTTCTTCCCGCTGGAACACCACGTACAAGGACCCCGCGTGTTCTCACAGACCACCGAATATGCGATGAGGGCCATGGCCTGGCTCGCCCTGAGCCCCGACCGCCTCGTCCCCACCATGACCCTGGCCCAGAAGACCAAGGTCCCCCCCCACTACCTCGCCAAGGTCCTCCAGCAACTCTCCGCCGCCGGACTCATCACCGGCAAGCGCGGCGTGCGCGGCGGGTACAAACTCAGCCGTCCCGCCGAACGCATCACCCTCCTCGACGTCGTCCGCTCCGTCGCCGAAGTCAACCGCATCACCTCCTGCCCCCTCGGCCTGGAAACCCACGGCACGAACCTCTGCCCGCTCCACCGCAAGGCCGACGCCGCCGCCAAGGCCATCATCGACCTCTACGGCTCCTCCACGCTCCGCGACCTCATCAACGACCCCGGCGCCCCCACGCCCCTCTGCGAGACCGCCGCCAAGGTCGGCCTCACCGTCTCCGCCGCCGGCGGACGGCGCTGATCCCCACACGAACAGCGGCGGCCATCGTCCCTGATGGCCGCCGCGTCGTTTCGAGTCCGGGTGCCCCGACGGTCCCCGGCGGTCCGGGTGCCCCGACGGTCCCCGGCGGGCTTCTCCATCCAACCGCCGAAGGCCGGCGGTCCGCCCAAACGCCCGGATTTTCGCGGCGTTTGGCGTTCATCTCCGCGAACCGCGCCCATCCCTGGCGGCGATCCCGGAGCATCAGAACACTCTTTCAACCCAGCATCGCGTTCACCGTCTGGATCTGCTCCGGCAGCTTCTGCATGATCTGCTGGAGCGCATCCGGGGTCAGTTTGAGGCTCTCGAGCACCGCGGGATCGACGTTCGCGTTCTTCACGTCCATCCGGAAGCCCGGGCACGTCGAGGCGATCTTGTCCGCCACGTGCACGATGCACACCAGCGTCCGGATCTCCTTGGCCAGTTCCATCGGCCGGTGGTGATAGCCCGTCACGAGCGCAAAGTTCTTGGGAAACTTCCACTTCTCGCACAGCCCCTGCCCGAAGTCCTGGTGCGTCGCCCCGAAGATCTCCGTCTCCGCCGCCAGCCAATCGCCGACGGGCGCCCCATCCGGCCCGGGCTGCGCACGCCCGATGACCTCGATGAGCCGCTGCCGGTCGTACTGAATCTCCACAATGATCCCGATGTCGTGGATCAACCCCGCGAGGAACGCCTCGTCGGAGAAGCCGAGTTTCAGGTGGTCCGCGATCATCTTGCACGCCGTCGCCGTCGCCGTCGAGTGCGTCCACAGGTCCTTGGCCGAAAACTCCGGCGTCAGCGACCCGCCCCGGAACAACTTGGCGAGGCTCGCCGCGATCGCGATGTTCTTCACCGCGTTGAGCCCAAGAAGCACGATCGCCCGGTTGATCGACCCGATCTGCCCCGGCAACCCGTAGAAGGCGGAGTTCACCACCTTCAGGATGCGCGAGCAGAGCGCCGGATCGTTCGAGATCACCTTGTTGAGGTCCTGCGCTGTCGAGTTCGGACTCTCGACCAGCTCGATGATCTTCAGCGTGATCTCCGGCAGCGTGGCGATGTGCGAGATCTCGCGGATCGCCGCGGCGACGGCGTGTTCTTTGGCAAGCGGTTGGACGGACATAAGTGCCTCCGGCGCAGGTGGGGTGCGCGCTTGAGCCTCTGGATCGGCCCAACCACGAGGCCACTTTGGTCCGGATACACCGATTCCCCCCGCATTCCCTTCCCAAGTCTCAATAACTGTTCTGCTTGCGGAGCAACGCCCCATCGCGGGGGTCGACCTTGGTCAGCAACGCCGCAATGCGCGGCCCGGAGCGGCCATCTCCAAAACGACTCCCCATAGCCCGGCTCCCCCGCCGATCCGCCCGCTCAATCACGCTCTCAACGGTCGTTTCCACATCCCAGGCACGCTTGTCGAAGGGAACGTCAAAGACGTTCGCCCCTCGCTCCCGACCATTCTGCCTCGGCCCGATGTTGATGGTCTTCAAGCCAAGCGCGGCCGCCTCGATCAATCCGGCCGACGAGTTCCCGATGATCATGCCAAGCCTGCGGTGCGAGAGACGTTTCAGCAGGCTCAGGAACTCCGGCCGCGGCATGTGATCACAAAACGTGAAGTATTTGAGATCCGAAGCAAGCGCGCGGGATGTGATCAACTGTGCGGTACGCCGTGCGGTCGTCCGAACAACCTCGCTCCCCGGATCGCGGTTGGGAGCCAGCACCAAACACGGAACACAACCCGACCACATCGCGCCGTTCAAGGCCCCGGCAACGATCAAACGCTCCGCCTCCGCATCGAGTCCCGAAGGGTGAATGAGAATTACCGACTCCGGGTCGCCATACTTTTTCGCATCGCGATCCCCCATCGCTTTGACACTACTGAGCCCATCAATCGCCGGCGACCCCGTCACATGCACCAGTTTCGCCGGCTCCCCCATCTTCCGAATCCGCTCTGCGCTCCCCTTCGTCGCCGCGCAGTGCAGATGCGCCAACTTCGTGATCGCATGACGCATCGCCTCATCCGCGATCCCCTCCGCCCGGTCCCCCCCATGAATATGGCACACCGCCACGCCCCCGATGCTCGCCGCGCTCGCCGCCGCGAACGCCTCGATCCGATCCCCCAGCACCACCACCCACTCCGGCTGCACCTTCTTCATCACCGCCGCGAACCCCGCCATTCCGCGCGCACACGCCGCGGCGTGGTCTATCCGCCCCCGATCCGAAGCCCGCTGCATCGCCACCTTCGCCTCAATCGCAAACTCCTCGGCCACTTCCTTCCACGTCTGCGCCGGCCCGAGCAGATGCTCCCCCGCCACCACCACCCGCAACTCCAACTTCTTGTGCTTCTCAACCGCCTCCATCACCGGTCGCAACAACCCAAACTCCGCCCGCGACCCGGTCACCACCATCACCCGCCGCTTTGCTGACGATCTCTTCGTGCTCATGCCACATCCTCCCGCCCAATCACCGTGTCTGCTTCGACCGCCCGAACCACCCGCTTCCCAACCACGCTCCCCATCTCAAACGGCAAGAACCCCGTCCCCGGCCGCTTGATCGTCACATCGCCCGCTCCAATCACCTCCCCCGCGGTCAGCCCCCGCAGCGCCACCACCGACTGCCGCGACACCCGACGCACATCCTCCTCGATCGCCAGCACGTCCTTGCGCTTCGCTTCCTCCGCCCGGGCCATCGCCTCTCGCATTCTTCGTTCATAGCCAGGCTCCGATCGCCCCAGCAGCCGCGCCCACATCCGCTGCGACCACATGATCGCATCGGCGATCGGTTCCAACTCCGCTCGCAGGCGCGCGTTCGCATCGACAACGCGCCGCCCCCCTTCCGTTTGCGCAGCACCCGATCCTGGGTTCATCACGACAAACGCATCCCGCACCGCCCGGCAATAGTCCTTGAACATCGCGGGATCCAGCGACGCCGCGTGGTCCGGCCCCGCGGCCCCCCGGTCGTACGTCAGGTGCTTCTCCAAGACCTCCGCCCCCCACGCGACCGACCATGCTCCGGTCCGCACGTCGGCCGTGTGATCGCTGTATCCGACCATGCCGCCCACCGCGCCCCGAATCGCTTCGATCCCACCAAGCGCGGCCTGCTCCAGACTCGTCGGATACGAACTCACACACTGCAGCACCCCCGTCCGCTCCCGCGCCCCGCACGCCCCGATCCACCCAACCGCCCGCTCCACCTCCTCCATCGTGCTCGCCCCCGTGCTCACAATCAGCGGCCTCTCCGTCGCACACAACCGCTCCAGCAAGGGCCGATGCACGATATCCGGACTCGCCGTCTTGTACGCATCCCACTCCAGCCGCTCCGCCGATTCCACCAACTCCGTCGAGAACACCGTCACGATCGCGTGCATCCCGAGCCCATGCGCCCGCTCCACGATCGGCCCCATGTCCTCGATCCGCAGCTCCAGCCGACGCAGCATCGCCACCGGGTCCGTCTCCCCCGCCGCCTTCTGATACGCGGCCAGCTTCGCCGACCTCGACATCAGCCGGTCCGTCTCGAAGTACTGCAACTTCACCGCATCCGCCCCCGCCCCATGCGCCATCTCCACCAACTCCATCGCCCGCGCCGCCGACCCATCATGGTTCACACCCAACTCGGCGATGATGTACACCGGCTGCCCCGCACCAATCTGTCGCGATCCGATCTTCACAGTCCAGCCCTCGTTGCCTTCAGCCTTCACTAGTGCCCAGTGCCTATTGCCGAGTGCCTGCCCTCCCCAACACCGCCTCCGCCACCACCGCATCAATCCGCGAATCAATATCCACCACCTCCCCCTCCCCGTTCACCACGCCGCGCCGATCCTTCCCAAAGAACGCGTGCGGCCCGGGCGCAACGCCTGCGATCTCACAGAACAGCGCCCGCCGCGTCACCACCAGCACGCCCCCATCCGGCACAAACGCCGGCGGCAAGTCCTGCCGCCGGTACACCCCGTGATTCAGCACCTCCCCCTCCCACGGCGCAACCCGCCCCGAGGCGCTCTCCACCCGCGCCGTCCACCACGGGTGCATCTTCCCCACCGGCGCATACGACTGCACGCTGTCGCACCCCGTCTCCAGCATCCGCTCCACCGCCCGATCGATCAACCCCGCCGGCCGCACCGGCACGTTCGCATACAGAATGACGATGATCGAATCCGCCCCCAACCCCCACTTCCCCACCGCGTGCCGCGCCGCCGCATCCACCGTCGCCCCATCCCCCGCAAGCTCCGCGGGCCGCCGCACAACATCGATCCCCGTCTTCTCGCCGAGTTGCATCAACCGCTCATCATCCGTCGAAAGCACCACCGTCCCCACCGTCCGCGCCGCCAGCGCGTGCTCGATCGTCCACTGCGCGCACGGCTTCCCCGCGATCATCATCGCGTTCTTCCCCGGCACGCCCTTGCTCCCCGCGCGCCCCAGCACCACCGCCAGCGCGGGCGACTGCTCGCTCCATCCTCGCATCGCACTCGCTCCGCTCACGGCACCCTCCGAATCCGCCCCATCCGCGCCGCCGCGCTCGCAGGCAACGGCAGCGCCCCGATCCGCTCTCCCGCCCGCGCCTCCGCCAGCGGATCAACCGCCGCCCACCCGCACGCCATCACCCACCGCTCCACAAACCCCTCCACCATCGTCCACGTCGCATCGCTCCGCGTCATCCGCGCCACCACCCACGGCGCGCCAAGCCCTTTGTCCCCCACCACGCCGCGCCGCGCCTCCAGCAATCGCTCCATCGCCGTCACCGCCCCCGCATCCTCCGGCCCCTCGCCGAAGTCCACGCTCACCACGCCCACTCCCGCCCGCATCCACCCTTCCACCGCCTCCACACTCATCCCCGCCGCCGCCACGCGCACATGCACCGCGTGCCCATCCCTCACCAGCCCCTCCACCACGCCTCCGCACCGCGTCCAATCCACACCCCCCGACATCGCAAGCACCGTCACCGCCGCCCCATCCGCGCTCCCCGCCTCTCTCAGCGCCCTCTGCGCCTCGGCGGTAAATCCCGAAACGTCCACCACCCACTCCTCCACCCCCCGGCCTCCCGCCGCGCCCCGCGCCGCCTCCACAATCCTCTCCGCCCCCGCCGCGTGATCCTCCCCGAGCGCCCGCCCCAGCACCGCGCGCCCCCATGCCGAATCCGCCACAAGCCGCTCTCCGCAATCCCGCACCACCGTCGGCACGTTCACACAGATCGGGTGCGCAATCAAATCCTGCAGCGGCGCGCCCGGCACATACCCAAGCCCCCCGCCGATCGTCGCAAACACCAGGCGCGCCGACCCCGCATCCTTCGACAAATCGCGGCACAACTCCCGCGACACCACGCACCCGCACAGCCCCGGCGCCGCCTGCGTGAACGTCAACCGATTCACCCGCGTGTCCTCCCGGTGCCGCCGGATCACCCTCGCACACAGCTCCGGATCCACCCCCGCCCAATCCGGCCCCACCACCAGCGCGGCGTCCGCATCCACACGCTCCAGCACCCGCCCGCACACCGCCGGATCAAACGCCTCATCGAAGATCGTCAGGTCCCCAA
>CALMPG010000023.1 GCA_937871915.1 uncultured Phycisphaerales bacterium | reverse complement strand
GAGACGGGAATGGCCGGGGCCGAGAGCGCGAGCACGCCGTCGGCGGCGATACTGGCCCGTGGCGTGACGGCCCGTGTGGGCAGCGCGGTGGGCGTCGGGCCAGCCTGGCCGGGACCACCCGCGACGCTGCCGGCTTGGGATGCAGTTTGAGGCGGCGCTTGGTCGCTGCACGCGGCAGACACAGCGACACTGGCAACAAGACAAACGAGCAGCAGTCTTCGGCGAAACTGGAAGCGGGTACTCATCTCGCCTTATTCTACGAATAGCCTCCACGAAAGTTGCTGCGAAAGCTGCTATCTCGTCGCAACTTATGCGCCTGCTCGCTCGTATTCAATAGATGCTGGGCTTACACCCGACGGACGACGGACGACCGGCGACGAACGACGGACGACCGGCGGCGGACGAAGAGACGACGCTAGGTCAATCCAAAATCCAAAATCTCAAATCTCAAATCCCGCAACTCCAGTCCACCTCACCATCTCCGCCAAACCCCAACCCCCATAGCACTCAGCACTCGGCACTCGGCACTCGGCACTGGCACTCGGCACTGGCACTCGGCACTCGGCACTCGGCACTGGCACTCGGCACTGGGCACTGGGCACTGGCACCGCGCCCTCAATTCAACCCGAGCGCCCGCTCCGGGTTCGCGTACACGGTCGGCTGGCCGTGGCGGTTTTCCGCTTCGATCATGGCGGGATCTTTGGGGCCGCCGAGGGCGCGCGGGAACTTGGCGCCCTCGATGGGCACGGCGTGGCCGTCGGCGAACGCGGCGTTGGCCTGGCCCTTGCCGCCCGGGTGGCGGTAGCCGATGCGGCAGTTGGTGGTGCCGATGCGGTTGTCGCGCTGGCGGCCGGAGTACACCCCGTCGGCGACGGCGACGAGCGTGCTCGGGCGCACGAACGCGGACATGCGCGTGTACTCGATGCTCAGACCGTTGGTGCCGGGGCCGTAGCCGACCGAGCCGGTGTAGTAGAGATTGGGGGTGACGGGCGCGGCGTTGCCGATCGGGTTGTCGCCGTTGATCCAGTACGCCACGCGGATGGTCTTTTCGAGGTTGCGATCCGGGATGGTCGTCGCGACGAACGCGCTGCCGGTGCGGATGCAGGGCCAGTCCATCCATCCCTTGGGGTTGTCCGGGTCGTTGCCGGTCTGGCCGGCGAGCACGCCGGGGACGTCCTTGGCCTCGGGGCAGGTGAAGGGCGAGGCGCGCAGCGTCGCCTCGCCCGCGCCGCCCATGTAGCCGTCGCGGTCGAGGATCGGTCCCCACCCGTCGAGCGGCACCGCCGCGCCGGTGGTGCCGGTCATGGTGTACGAGGGCACGATGAGTTCGCGGTGGTCGCCGGAGTAGAGCACGTGGGCCTGGCCGATGGAGCGGAGGTTGGAGAGGCAGACGGTGGATTTGCCCGCCTTCCGGGCCGCGGCCAGGGCGGGCAGGAGCACGGCGACGAGCAGCGCGATGATGGCGATGACCACGAGCAGTTCGATGAGCGAGAAGGCGCGGCGGGGGCGTGGCTTCATGGGCTTGCCCAGTGTACCAGCGCAGGGGCGGGTGCGATTGAAACCGGGGCGACGCTCCTATCCTGCTGCCTCCATGCCGTACTCCCCCAAGTTCGCCAAGCCCATCCTCACCGCCCGCATCCCGACCGCGCCCTTCGGCGATCCGAAGGACCGGCACATCGTCTCCTACGACGAGTACGTCAAGACCGGCGGCTACGCCGGCCTGCGCAAGGCGCTGACGATGACGCCCGAGGCCGTGGTCGAGGAGGTCAAAAAATCCCAACTCCGCGGGCGCGGCGGGGCGGGGTTCCCGTGCGGGCTCAAGTGGACCTTCCTCCCCAAGCCCGGCGCCGACGGCTCCGGCGGGCAGCGCTACCTCGCCATCAACGCCGATGAGTCCGAGCCGGGCACCTTCAAGGACCGCCTGCTCATGGACTTTGATCCCCACCTCGTGCTCGAGGGGATCGCCATCGCCTGCTACGCGTGCCGCATTCCCACCGCCTTCTTCTACATCCGCGGCGAGTACCACCACCAGGCAAGGGTCATGGAGAACGCCATCAAGGAGGCGTACGACCAAGGCGTCTTCGGCGCCCAGGGCCTGCTCAAGGGCGCGGCGACGCAGAATCCGTTCAACGCCGGCAGGTGGGCCGTCGAGTGCTTCCTCCACCGGGGCGCGGGCGCGTACATCTGCGGCGAGGAGACCGCGCTGCTCGAAGGCCTCGAGGGCAAGCGCGGCTGGCCGCGCAACAAGCCGCCGTTCCCGGCCATCAAGGGCCTCTTCGGCAAGCCGACGATCATCAACAACGTGGAGACGCTGGCGTATGTGCCGAGCATCGTCGAGAACGGCTCGGGCTGGTTCGCCACGATGGGCTGCGAGAGCAGCTTCAAGGGCGGCGCGCCGTCGTACGGCACCAAGCTGATGGGCGTCTCCGGCCACGTCACCAGGCCCGGCTGCTACGAGCTCGACCTTGGGATCAAGCTCAAGGACCTCGTCGAGCAATACTGCGGCGGCATGCGGGGCGGCAAGAGGTACAAGGGCGCGATCCCGGGCGGGGTGAGCATGGGCATCCTCGGCCCCGACCAGTTCGAGGCCGAGCTCGACTTCGACATCGGCCGCAAGCACAACGTCCTCGGCCTGGGCACGGCGGGGCCGACGGTGTTCGACGAGGACACCGACATGGTCGCCGTCGCGCGCAACATCGCCCGCTTCTTCAAGCACGAGTCGTGCGGCCAGTGCACCCCCTGCCGCGAGGGCTCCGGCTGGCTCTACCAGCTCATGATGCGCATCGAGGAGGGCGACGCCCGCACCAAGGACCTCGACCTGGCCATGGAGATCGCCACCAGCATGGGGACGATGCCGGGAACGACGATCTGCGGCTTGGCCGACGGCAACAACTGGGCCATCCGCACGATCATGAACAAGTACTGGGACGAGTTCACGGCCCGGGTGAAGCCGACGTTCGTGCCCATGCGCGTCACCGTCGGCGCCTCGGCGAGTTGACCTCAGCGGAGGCCGTAGGCAAACAGGAAGGCAACGAAGACGGCCAGCAGCATCCCCGCCGCGGCGGTGGTGGGGCGCGCTCCCACGGGGCGCGGCCGGCGCGAGTGGAAGCGGACGATCACCACGCACCACCCGAGCCCCAGCGCGGCGAGGGCGATGTCGATCGCGACGATGAGGGAGGCGTCGGCGCGCAGCGCGCCCAGGCCGGAGCCCGAGAGCAGGCCGGAGGCGAGGGTGATCATGTGGCGGACGGCGCGGACGGCGAAGTAGATGGAGGTGAGGGCGACGGCGATGAGGCCGAGCGTGTCCCAGAAGGTGCGCGGGTCGGGGTCGGCGATGTGGAGGGTGATCGGGCGGCCGCACTCGGGGCAGGCGGGGGCCTCGCAGTCGCGGAGGTTGTAGGAGCAGCGGGGGCAGGGGGCGTCGCGGCCGGCGAGGAAGAGGCGGAGGGCCTGGGCGTGGTCGGGGGGCACGGGGGATGGTACGGGAGGGCAAAACGCACAAGGGTCCGGCGGTGTGGCCGGACCCTTGGGGTGTGTGAAGGAAGAGCCCGCCACGGAGTGTCGGGGTACCCGGAAGAGCCCGCCACGGAGTGTCGGGGTACCCGGATCAGCGGCGGCGGCGGGCGGCGAGGAGGCCGCCGAGGCCGAGGAGGCCGGCCGCGCCGGGGGTGGGGGTGACGTTGACGCGGATGGTTCCGGCGCCGGCATCGACGAGGAACTGGACCTGGTTGAGGACGGCGTCGGTGGTGAAGCCGAGGGTGTTGGCGTTGACGGAGCGGCTATCGGAGCCGATGGCGTTCCAGGATCCGGTGGCGACGGCCTTGTACTGGTAGGAGCCGGGGGCGAGGGTGGTGGAGTAGGAGTAGATGTTGCCGCTGAGGAGGCTCATGGCGGTGGCGGGGTTGGCGTTGTTCCAGCCCTGCCAATCGCCGACGGCGGTCCAGGCGGACTCGGGATTGCTGGTGGAGACGCGGTTGGCGGCGGGGGACCAGCCGTCGCTGATGGTGTTGGTGCTGAAGCCGACGGTGAGGTCGCCCGAGCCGTTGGCGGTAAGCCATTGGTCGCCGGAGGGGATGTACTTGTTGGCGTAGCCGGGGTCGGCGGCGAGGACGAACTGCTGGAAGCTGTTGGCCGCCAGGCCCGTGGCGGAATAGGTGAAGACGCCGGAGGCCGGGGGCGACTCGGTCATCAGCGTGGTGTCGGTCCAGCCGTTGAAGGCTCCGGGGATGTACACGGCCGCGGAGGCCGAAACGCTCAACGCACCAGCGGACAGGGCAGCGGCGCAGGTCAACAACGAAGCCAGTTTCATGGGGTCCTCTCTCTCACTCGTCGGCGTTTTCGCGCCGGGTACATACACCGCCCCTCCCCGGGAATCGAACATACCACCGGAACGGGTTCTGGGCAAGTGGAAGCGCGGCGGAACCGAGATTGGAGCGGCCCGCCGGAGAGCCTGGTTCGGGATAAGGAAGGGGTGAACGTGGTGGGGAGATGGGGGATGGGGGTGAACTGGGGAAGCGAAAGAAAAGGGCTCGGCCTTTTGGCCGAGCCCTTGGGGTGCTGGTGAAGAGTCGGAGGGCGCGTGCGGGCGGCGAAGCACCCGCGGGCGGATCAGCGGCGGCGGCGGCGGGCGGCGAGGAGGCCGCCGAGGCCGAGGACGCCGATGGAGGCGGGGGTGGGGACGATGGAGACGGAGTTGAAGAACTGGTCGTTGAACTCGGCGTCGTAGCTGTAGAGGCCGATGCTGTCGATGCCGCCGTTGATGTGGCGGTTGTTGAAGTTGAAGACCATGCTGTCGGAGAGGCGGGTGACGGTGAGGTTGTAGGAGCCGAGGTTGCTGTTGAGGAGTTGGAAGTCCACGCGGAGGCCGGCGTCGGTGAAGGGGATGCCGGTGTCGAGGGCGCCGTCGGCGTCGGTGAGGCGGTAGTTGGCGTCGCCGCCAAAGAAGCCGAAGGTGGACTGACCGTTGGGGGTGCCGACGAGGCCGCCGGAGAAGGGATCGGTGGTGGCGAGGTTGGCGGCGCCGAAGCTCATGCCGACGAATCCGCCGCTCTGGATGCTGCCGTTTTCCTGGAAGATGGTGATGGTCTGGCCGTTGACGAGGTTGTTGGTGTTGAAGGCATCGCCGGTGAGGCGGCGGTAGGCGGCGACTTTCTGGACGCCGTTGTTGTTGCCGTACATGCCCCAGGCGTTGTTGGGGGACTTGATGTTGTTGAGATCGCCGTTGCCCGCGCCCGCCTGGAAGGTGCCGGCGAAGCCTCCGGCCTGATCGACGTTCATGACCCACGGGAACCAGCCGGAGCCGCCGTTGGTGCCGGCGTTCCATCCGCCGGCGTACGCCGCGTCATCGGCGTTGTCGGAGGCGGGGAGGCTCGCGAGGGTGGGGGAAGCGATCGCGCCAACAGCCAGTCCGGCGGCGCACGTCAGCCAAGTAGCCAGTTTCATGGGGTCCTCTCTCTCACTCGTTGACCCTTGCGGGCCAACCACAGATTCCCACCGTCCCCGAGTGGTGAACGTACTGCCCGGAGCGGGCCATTGCCAATGCAATACGGAGATGGGGGATCAGAATTGGGGAGATCGATACCGGGTGTATGGAAAACCCGTGCGTCGCGGCGGGCCTGACGCTGCCCTAACGAATGGCCGTGGGATTGTGACGGGCGGTGCCTTTGGCGCGGCGGCTTGCTACCTTGTGGCCCGCATGGCGACGACGATCACGCTCAACGAGTTGACGAAGACGTTTCCGGGGAGCGCGCCCGGGTCCGGTGGCGCGCCGCTGACGGTGGTGGATCGGGTGAGCCTGCGGATCGAGGCGGGGGAGTTGTTCTTTCTGCTCGGGCCGTCGGGGTGCGGGAAGACGACGATGCTGCGGATGATCGCGGGGTTCATCGAGCCGACGAGCGGGCAGATTCTGTTCCAGTCGGCACCACCTTCGGGCGCTTCGCCCGAAGGTGGTGGCACGAGGGACGTGACGTTTCTGCCGCCGAACAGGCGGAACACGGGGATGGTGTTCCAGTCGTACGCGCTGTGGCCGCACATGACGGTGGCGCAGAACGTGGCGTTCGGGCTGAACATCCGGAAGGTGGAGAGCGGGGAGCGGGACCGGCGCGTGGCGGAGGCGCTGCGGATGGTGCGGATGGAGCAGTATGGGGCGCGGAAGCCGAACCAGCTCTCGGGCGGGCAGCAGCAGCGGGTGGCGCTGGCGCGGGCGCTGGTGATCCGGCCGGATGTGCTGCTGCTGGATGAGCCGCTTTCCAACCTGGATGCGAAGTTGAGGATTGAGTTGAGGGGGGAGATTCGGCGGATCTGCAAGGAGGCGGGGGCGACTGGGGACTCGGGTTCGAGTCAGGCCCGCCACGGAGTGTCGGGGTACCCGGGGAACGGGATCACGACGATTTATGTGACGCACGATCAGAAGGAGGCGTTGTCGATCGCGGATCGGGTGGCGATCGTGAACGGGGGGAAGATCGTGCAGATGGGGTCGCCGGTGGAGTTGTATCGCCGGCCGCGGAACGCGTTTGTGGCGGAGTTTCTGGGGGAGACGAACTTCATCCCGGGGACGGTGGTGGGGACGGAGGGGGCGAGGACGGTGGTGCAGACGGCGCTGGGGCGGCTGGTGTCGAGCGCGGTCTCCCCGGAGGTGAATGGGGACTCGGTGGTGTGTTCGGTGCGGCCGGAGGCGTGGCGGATCGGGGCGCCGGACGGGATGAACACGGTGTTCGGGAAGGTGGAGGAGTCGGTGTATCTTGGGGAGACGGCGCAGTTGAGTGTGGGGGCGCAGGGGGGAGTGAGGGTGCGGGTGGCCGCGCTGAATCCGGGGGCGGGGACGCGGGCGGCCCCGCCGATGTCGATGTTCTCGACGCAGGTCGCGTAATCGGCGCCGCGCGCCACCGTGGCCTCGAACGGGTAGAGGTTGACCACGACCAGATCGATCGGCGCGATCCGGTGATCGATCAT
>CALMPG010000022.1 GCA_937871915.1 uncultured Phycisphaerales bacterium | reverse complement strand
ACCCCACCCTTCCGCTCCTCACGCCGCCATCTTCATCCCCCGACTCGCCCCCGCGCCTTCCTCCCCGCGACCCACCGTCCCGAACTGCACCAGATACACCTCGCTCGAACCGCCCCACACATCGCCGCGCTTGGCCCGCACGAGGTACTCCACGCGCCCCACGCCCACGGGCAGGCCCGCATCCGTGAACGACTTGTTGGTCCCCTCGGACCCGACGAGCGTGAACTCGCGCTCCGCGCCGAGCCGCCGGTACACCAGATACGCCACATCCGTCACGCCCACGGGCTGGCGGACTTTCCATCTGATCGTGAGCGAGCCATCGGGATTCACGCGCGAGGAGAAACGCTGCGGCGCCACCGGCGGCGGGAGCGTGCTGGGCCGGGCCACGGGGCTGACCCCGCTCCCCGAGTACACGCCCGGGTTCCCCGTGACCGCCGCGTGGGTCTTGATGACCCCGATGAACACCCCGCCCGTGGCCCGCGCCCGCGCCAGCGCATCGCTCAGCCGCCTGGTCGCATCCACGCTCGCCTGCCGCGCCGCCACCGCGGCCCGCTGCGCCGCGCCAAGGTCCTCGGCCAGCGCGGCGAACTCCTCCGCCTGCGCGGGCGTGAGCCCGATCGACTCGGGATCGTGGGCCCAGAGCTCGGCGTGCGTGCGCGACCAGTTGATGAACTCCGGCGTCGTCCTGGGCATGTTCTCGGCCATACTCCCCGGATCGTCCACCGCGCACCCCGGCTTGAGCCAGAGGGCACGAGACACACGAATAACCGCCGAAGGACCCGAAAAAACCGCCGTCGGAGGAGTGCAGACGCCCGTCGATGCCGCGCCGACGGCCGTTGCCGGGGCACCGACGGCCGTGCATGGCCCACCAACGGCCGTTCACGCAGCGCCGACGGCCGTCGGGGGAGACGGGACGACCGTCGGCCCCGCATCGACGGGCGTTGATGGAGGTTCGATGGTCGTGGATGGAGGATCGCTGGGCGTGGATGGAGCGTCGAAGGGCTTGGATGGACCGCCTTTGACGCTCGGAAGGTCGTTTCAAAGCCGCTCCACCCGCTCGGGCCATACAACTGAAACGTATCTCCGCTACGCTCTGTGGACTGCGCCAGAGGAGTCCGCCGTTGGCCTATCCGTCCATTGACAAACTCCAGAACATGCTCGTCGCCGAGGTGTTTCACTACGCCGCCGACAAGAAGAAGGCGTCGGGGCGCGCGTTGGGCACGCTCATCGAGATCGTGACCTTCTACACGCTCTGCGCGTGGGGCTTGCGCGACGCGACGGCCATCGAGCGGCCCGCACCCGAGTTTGCGAACCCGGAGATTACCCACAACGTCGAGTTTTCTGTCCATCCAATCGTCGGCTCCAAGTCGGTGGCGATCAAACCGTTGCATTTGCCCCTGACCTCCAGGAAACTCCTCAAACTCGCGGGCGAACTGCCCGCCGGCACCAACGCCCGAGATGAGCAGATCCTTTCCACCCGCAACGTCATGCGAAACTCGGCGGTCGTCGCCGAGCACGCGGGCGGGTTCACGACGGCCCACATCCACACCGCGAAGCCCGATAGTTGCACAGTCGCGCTGACCGACCTCCTCGAAGCGCCGTTTGCGATCTTCGAGTGCAAGCGCGTCGGTGTCGAAGAGGGAATGCGCAAGGGACCACAGACGATCGAGAAGGCCAAGCAGGGCGCGTACGTCGCCCGCTCGGTCTCATCGCTCCAGAAGTTCCGGCTCCAGACGGGGAAGGTGCAGGGCGTGCTCGACATCGGCGGCGGCAATCTGCGCACCGGCGACTACGACACACTTCTCCGCCAGGTCATCGACGGCAACGACGCGGACGCGCTCCGGCACTTCATCCTGACCGTCGGCGTGGTCAGCAACCACGGCAACTGGTTCACGGCGGAGAACCACAACAAGGAACTGAAAGTCCTCGCCCACTCCTACGACTGGCTCCTGTTCCTGACCGACTGCGGGCTCAGCCAGTTCATCGAGAAGTTGCTGCGCAACCCGGTCGCGGAACTCAAGCCCGCCAAGGATGCGTTCCTTGCGAGTTACACGGCCGAGAAGACCGGCAACTCGTTCACCAAGGTCAAGATCGATGCCAAGGCCGACCAGGCCCTCAAGCGATACTTTGAGCTGCACGAGAAGGAAGTGGAGAGCTGGTTCAACGTGATCGCGCCGCCCGGCGGCACATTGAAGCAACTCCGGGCGGATTTGGTCAAACTCGCGGCCAAGGATTGGAAGAGGATTCGTCAGCCATGACCGCAGGCCGCAGCATCATCTCGCTCAGCCAGACGTGGTGCACTCCGCCGAAGTACGTTCGTGCCGTGCGCGAGGCCTTGGGAGGGACGATCGCCCTCGACCCCTGCTCCAACCGGCACTCGGTCGTCAAGGCCGAGGTCGAATACCGCCTTCCGGAAAATGACGGATTGCACGGCAGTTGGGACTATCCGACCATCTACGTCAATCCGCCCTACGGAGCCGATCGCGAACGCGGCACGACTATCAAGCACTGGCTTAGAAAGTGCGCCCGTGCCCACGAAGAACACGGCTCCGAAGTCGTCGCCCTCGTCCCCGTCGCCACCAACACCAAGCACTGGAAGGACTACGTCTTCGGCGTCGCCGACGCCATCGCGTTCCTGTACGACACCCGCCTCAAGTTCCTCGTCGACGGCAAGGACGGCGGCAAGGGCGCCCCGATGTCGTGCTGCATGATCTACTGGGGCGTCCACGTCGATCGGTTCGAGGACGTTTTTCTGCCGTTTGGTGCGGTGATCGACCTGCGCGGGTTGCACGGAAAGCCGCTCGGCTCGGAACCAAATGCCGACCACGCGATGCTCTTCGCCAGCAGCACGATGAAGCGCCGCGCTCATCGGTAGCGCAGGTTTGCGGAGTCGAGGGCATTACCGAGCCTCATTGCGAACCAACTTCAGTCCGCTACTTCCCAACCCGCTTCATCAAATCCTCGACAGCGGCTTCGAGCTGCGCATCCTTCCCGCTCACCTCATCCCCCGGCACCTGCGCCACATCCACATCCGGCCGCGCGCCGTGGTTCTCCATGTCCGTCCCATCGGGCAGGTACCACCCGCGGAAGGGCATCCGCACCGTCGTCCCGTCGATGAGCGAGAACGCCCCCGTCGAGATCACCCCGCCGAAGGTCGCCGTGCCGATGAGCCGGCCGCGCCCGGTCGTCTTGATCGCGTGCGCGAAGATCTCCGCGTTGGAGAACGAGTGCTCGTTGATGAGCACATCGATCGGCCGCGTCCACCCGTAGATCAGCCGACGGTCTCTCGGGTACGCGTCGTGCGGCACGCTCGCCGGGTCCGCGCCGCGCGGCACGGTGTACGCGTGCCGCGGGGCCGTCAGCGACGAGAGCAGGATGTCCGCCGTGAACCCGCCCCCGTTGTCGCGCACGTCGATGATCAGGCCCTCCTTGCCATTGCCCGCCGCGAACAGGTCGCGCTCGAAGTCGCGCACCTCCGGCCCGCTCATGGCCCGGATGTGCAGGTAGCCGATCTTCCCGCCCGAGAGCCTCTCCGCCATCGCCCGGCGAGCCGCCACCTCCTCGTCGTACCGCAGCACCGTCCACGCCGCCCCGCTCACGGGCGTGATGACCACGAACGGGCTCCGCGGGGGGGTGTGGGGGGGGGTGGTCCGGCTCTCCGAGCCGGACGCTTCTTCTTCCCCTCCGTCCTTCGCCTCCGCCCCGTCGTCCTTCGGCGCATGAACTGCCGCCCGCTTGACCTCCACCAGCGTCTCCCGCCCCGACCGCCCCAGCAGCGCGCCATCCAGATCAAGCGTCGGCATCGACGCCGCATCCGGGGCCAGCCGCTTCGAGTCCACCGCCACGATCACATCGCCGACATAGATCCGCGAACTCTTGAGCGATGCGGGCGAGTCCTCCGCCACGTGC
This sequence comes from uncultured Phycisphaerales bacterium, assembly GCA_937871915.1. Lineage (GTDB taxonomy): Bacteria > Planctomycetota > Phycisphaerae > Phycisphaerales > UBA1924 > UBA4658. Next base: position 1,648 of record CALMPG010000022.1, on the reverse strand, counting down.
ACCACCTCATACCCGCCCGCCACCGGCCTCACCCGCACGCCCAGATACCCCGTCTGCGTGCTCCCCGCGTTGAACGCCGACCCGCCCACGATCCCCGTGTGCGACCCGTTGGTCTCGCCAAAGAGCGTCTGCGTCACCCGGTTGAACTCCTCGCCCGTCCGCGTCTTCGCGGCCAGCGCAAGGTACCGGCGCGTCAGGCCCTCCCAGTCGAGCCCCTTCATCGTCGGGTGGTAGAACATCTGCCCGAACGTCCGGGCCGCCTCGAGAAACTTCTGCCGCGCCTGCCGCTCGATGCTCACCGCCACCGGCGCATCGACCGGCCACCCCTCAACCTTCCCGCCCTTGGTCGGCGCGCTGCTCACGGTTCCCGACTTGATGAACACCACCTTGTCCCCCGTGAGCGAGACCGACAGCCCGCCCACGGCCCCCGCGACGATCGTCCTGCGATCCCCGCCCTTGTGGTCCACGCTCACCAGCGACGGCCCGGCATCGTCGAACGTCCCCGAGAAGATCAGCCGGTCCGCCCCCGGCGTCGCCTCCAGGCTCCCCTTCCCCCCCGCGCTGGTCGTGATCCGCCGGATCCGCAGGTACGCATCCTCCGCATCGAACCTCATCGGCTCGGCCTTCCGGGTGGTCCGGCCCTCCGAGCCCGACGCCCTCCCACCCTCCGCCTTCTTCCCCTCCTCCGCCTTCGCCTCCTCCTTCTTCTCTTCCTGCTTCTCCTCCTTCATCAACGCCTTCACGCGGGCCGGAACCGGCACCCACGCCGGCGTCTCCGCGGGCTTGCGCTTCCCCGCCGCCTCACCCGCCCGCTTGAAGTAGTCCTCCCGCTCGTACGCCGTCATCCCTTCGAGCCCCTTGTCCAGATACACCTGGTACACATCCATCTGATCGCTCTGCTCCCCGCGCTGCGAGAGGAACGTGAGCACCTTCCCGTCCGCGCTCAAACGCGGCGAGCCGTCATCATCCGGATGGCGCGTCAGATTCACCGCCGGGGCCCGCGTGAACTTCGAGCCTTCCGCGAACGAATCAAACCCGCCCGTGTCCAGCAGCCAGATGTCCGAGTTGAAGTCCAGATCCTCCACCGCGTACACGATGTGGCGAGAATCCCCCGCCCAGCGCACGTCGGGCGAGTTCCACCCCTCGAAGAGCACGCGCTGCGTCATCCCCTTGAGTTCCACCAGCACCAGGTCCCCCCGGCTGCGCGTCACCAGCAGGCACCTCGCATCCGGCGACGGCGTCGGATTCCGCAGGTCCTTGGCATCGCTCAGCACCGGCTCGATGGCAAACCGCAGCGACTCCGCCCATCGCTTGCCGTAGTCAACCTTCTTCGGCGTACCCCGACGCTCCGCGGCGGGTTTTTCCGCATCCTTCTTCTCATCCTTCTTGTCGTCGTCCTTCTTCTCCTCCCCCTTGGCGTCGTCCTTCTTCTCTCCCTCGTCCTTCTTCTTCTCCGCTTCCTCCCTCTTCGCCTCGTCCTTCTTCTCCTCCGCCTTCGGGGGCGCGATGTCCTCGCGGGCCAGATCCACCACCGCCTGATAGATCGAGCACTTCCCGAGATTCCCCCACCCACCCCCCCCCACCGCCCCCCCCCCAACCCGCCGATCCGAAGAAAATCCCCCCCCCGCCCCCGACCCCCCCCTTCCCC
>CALMPG010000021.1 GCA_937871915.1 uncultured Phycisphaerales bacterium | reverse complement strand
CCAGGGGCCCTCCACGCCCAGCCCGGGCGGGAGGGGGGGGGGGGGGGGCGCCCCCCCCCCCCCCCCCCCCCATAATCTCCGGGGAGAGCCACCGCGCAGACAGACGTCGGCGCGTTCCGTTCGGCGTGCGCGTGGACCCAACACCGGGCTCGGTACCGCGCCACGAAATGCGTGGCGGTGACCCGACCCGCGACAGCGAATCATCGAATCGATGGGCGTCAAGAGGGTGGTGGGGGGAGACGAACTCGCCAATCACCCATCGGCCGGCCATTCAGTGGCCCCTGGGCAGACCGAGAGAACGACGAACGCCCCGGTGATGACCCACCAGAGCCGCCAATCCACGCGACACGCAAAAACTCCGCGACGGCACAGATCCCAAAGCCCTCCGGCGACAGCCGGGGCGTGGAACGCGTCACGATGCCTCGCACCGAGGAACCGAGAACTTGTTGATGCGGTCCTAGCGCAGGACCCAGCACGCGAAGCCGATCAGGGCCAGGCAATACAGCACGATAGTTTTCAATGGATACCTCTCTCTCGCTACTTCCGCGCGCTCCAACACCGGAGCGCCGCGAAATCACTCTCTCTCCACGCCTGCAACTCGCATCGCAAGCACTACAAACAGGGTACTTCGGAACCGGAATCCGTCAAGAAAAAACTTGCACTGTCGGCTGTCTCGGTAGACCAGGTAATAACCCCGGTAAGTGTGCGGTGTGGATTGGTCACTCGCCGGCCTTGTCCATCCGCTCCCAGCGAATGTGAACCAGCCTGCCAATCGCCGGGCCCAGACCCAGAGGGAGGGACCGGAGCAGGTCAACGATGGCCGCGTGCAGCAGCAATCGAGCCGCCACCGCAAAGACGATGGCGAAAACGCCCCCCGCCGCGATCGCCCGAGGAAGCGGGGCTATTCCAGCCATGTTCAGGAAATGTTCGGACCACGCTCCGCACGCCCCGCTTCCGATCGCGATCGCCCACGCTGGCAGCGTCGCCAGCAATGCCGAACCAGCGGACACGCCGATCCCCCGGAACGCTCTGAGTACCCAGAAAGTGCACGCGATGCAGAGGTACGCCCCGCCGACCATGGACACGAACGTGGCGTGCGGCGAGATCATGGCGGCGACTCCCCCGGCGACCATCAGCCCCACTCCCGTCACGAGCGTCATCAGGGCGCTTCGCTTGAACCGGCCGCGGGAGGTCTCGAGCGTCTGCGGCACAACGAACACGGCGCGGAGCGGATAGGCGGCGGCGAGCGCCAGCACGGGCCAGTACGCCTCGGCCCACTTCCCGTTCCAGATGAAGGTTTCGGCCGGAGAGAAGACCACCGCGAGCGCGACGCTCGCGGGCGCCGAGACCAGCATCAGGGCCCGCAGGCTGCGCAGGGCCGCCCGGCGATGGCGAGCGCCGTCGTCTTGAATTCGGCTCATGGCGGGCAGGAGCACGCCCTGCACGTTCGCGGCCAGCAGGGCCCCGGTCTGTGCGACCAGCTGGTAGGCGAAGAAGTAGAGCCCGACCTCGGTCTGGGCCGAGAACACGCCCATCACCAGGTAGATGCCCATGTCCAGCGCGGCGTTGGCCAGTGTTCCGACGATGCACCAGGCGCTCTGCGACAGGAGCGGCCGCCACAGGTCCAGCCGCGGGGGCCGTTTCCAGGATCGCTCTCTCGTGAACCAGTACGCGGTCAGGGTGTCGGCCACCGCCGTGGCGAGCAGTGGCAGCACGAAGCTCAGCGGACCGAACCCCGCGATGGCGAACGCGATCATGGCCCCATAGCGCACGACGGCCGCCACGATGCCGCAGGCCGTGAACTCGCGAAAGCGCAGGTCCACCACGAGCTTGGCACGCATGACCCAGCAGGTGGCGCTCAGAGGCCAACTGAGGGCGATGATCACGATGAGCCAGGTCAGACGCGGGTCGCCGTACGCCCAGGCGACGACCGGGGCCGCGCCGGCGAGCAGCGCGCCGACGACCACCGCCATGACCATGCCCATCCAGTAGATCGGGCCGGCGATCGTCTCGTACTCGCGCGCCCCCCGGGCGATGAGCACGTTCCACAGGCCCCCGTCGCGGAACGCGAAGGCGATGCTGGCGACGCTCATGGCGATGGCGTACACGCCGAAGTCGCCCTTGCTCAGGTGCCATGCCAGCACGATCTGGGACGCGAAGCTGAGGCCTTTCCCCACGCCCGTCGCCACCAGCGACCAGGCGACGCCCCGTCCCACGGCCGCCCCCAGCCCCGAGGCCGACGGGTGCTCGCCCGCCCCGAGCGGGTCGAGCGTCTCGACGGCCTGTTCCACCGCGGCGGCGGCTCGCAAAGACGCCTCGGACTCGCTTGACGGGGTTTCTGGCATGCTCGTCTGGGCGCCTTCCGACTCGCTCCGTGCACCGTGCATGGCGATCCCGCGCCCGCGCGGGGCCCCGTGGGGTGTGCCGGCCATCAGTCTACCGCGGGCGCGCCCCCCCCGCCCCCCCCGCCCCCGGGATCGGCAAGACCGGCGGGTTCGGCGACCATGGGTTGTCCCAGCGCCGCCGCCCGCAGGTTGCGCACCAAGTGCGCAAACCAACCCGCAGCCGACAGCTTGTGATCCGTCTTTCGAAGCGAGGCCTCGGCCATCCGCACGAGCATCGTGGGATCGTTGAGCAGGCGCTCGACGGCCGCGATGAACGCCCGATCGTCCCGCGGATCGCACAGCAGCCCGGTCACGCCGTCCTCGATGATCTCGGGAATCCCCGCCAGCCGGCTGCCGATCTGCGCCACGCCGCACGCGACGGCCTCGTGGAGCGCAATGGGCGAGGCGTCGTTGACCGTCGGCAGCACCGTGAGGTCCATGCTCGGCAGCACCTCGCCCACCAGCCGCTTGTTGTCCACGCCGCCATGCCAGAACACGTTGACGGCGCTCTCGTCTCGCGGGGCTTTCCCCGAGCACACGTGCAGCTCGACCCGGTCCTTCCACCGCTCCTGATGCCACCTGAGAAGGCGGTGGCCTCCCTTGCGCTCCCAGTCGTGGCCCACGAACACCAGCCGGAGACGCTCGCCCTTCTCGCCCCGTGCCAGCGCGCCGAGGTTCGCCAGTCGCGCCGACCTCGCCCTCGCGGCTGTCTCGCTCAGCGGCGCGGAGGTCGAGGGAAAATAGAGGAACACCTTGGCGGGGTCGATTGCGTAGTCGTTGAGCACCGAATCCGCGGCCCAGCGGCTGTGGCACCCGATCCCGCCGGCGTCGGCGAACGCCCGACGCCCCACCCACGCGTCCAGATCGGGCCAGTCATGGCGAAGTCCGAAGCTCCGACGCGAGCCGATGGTCGTGGCGTCGATGTCGATGACGTACGGAGGAACGCCGTCGCCCTTCCGACGACGCGCGCGGGCCAGCGCCAGAGCCCGCTGCTGCCTCATCACCAGCACCACATCGAACCGGTCGAGCCTGAGCGGCCCGTCGAACCACCGACTCATGTGGATCGCCCACGCCTCCGCCATTCTCCATCCCTGCAGATATCCCTGGGCGCCCGCCAGCCGGGAGAGCACCTCCGTCCGCATGTTGATGTGAACGGATTCGATCCCGTCGCAGGTCGCGGCCATTCGCTCGAAGAGCCGGCTCGTCGAGGTCGCCCCCAGGTCGTTGGACTGCAAGAACAGCACCCGCAACGGTTCGCCGTCGTTCGGCCGCGAACGCACGTGCGGCCGTGCCGCCGGCAGCATCTCCGCCGACAATCCCCGCACGTTGTGATCCAGCAGGGCTTTGATCAAATCGACAATCGCTCCCGATGTGAAAGCTGCCGGCGTTCATGGTCCCGCCCGGAATTCCTGATCCGGGTCTCCTCAATGGGATGCCGAGGATAGGCAAATCAAACCGATCCGCGACGGGCCCCCGAGAGTCCCGCGCACGCTCGCGTCCAACCGCCCGGCCCGATCGCCGGGCCAGAGACATCGGCCCGCCCAACGCAGAACACCCGACCGGTTCGCCAACCGCGAGAGCGACGACACCCGCCCCTCGGCCCGGAAACGCTCCGCCCGCCCACCCCCGACACCAGTCGTCAACCCGCGAAGCGCCGACAGGACGCGCGGGCCCGGAACGACGCACCCAAGAAGGACACAGCAGATAACCCCCGGGCGCTATCCAGCGAGGCGCGCGGCAAGCAAGAGACGACCGGAGCGATTGAGAGCACGAAGCATGAACCCACCGAGCGGCGGGCGGTCGCGCCGTGCCGAAAAATTGGGGATCTAGGATTCGAACCTAGACTAAGTGAGTCAGAGTCACTCGTGCTACCGTTACACCAATCCCCAGTATTTGCCGGGCTTTCCGCCCGGTCGCCAATCGTATCGGGGCCTCGGATCAAGGCAAGCCCGTGACCTCGTGCCGGGCGGTCGTCGTCGGGCCGGTCTCCCCGGGTACGCTCGTGCCATGAATCAGCGGATCGCGGCGCGCGTGCGATGGTCTCTCTGGGCCTGGTCGGTTCTGGCGACCCTCCCGGCGCCGTTTTCGGGCGCCCAGGCGGCGCCGCCGCCCGCGGAGCCCTCGCCGCTCCTCGATACCCACGGCGCCTGGCGAGCCGGACGCTCGCCCGCCCTCCTCGCCATCCTCGACGAGCACGTCGAGTGGGTCCTTCGCAACTCCCCCGTCGATGCCAGCCAGCGCGGCGACAACCGCTACGACGCACTCCTTTCCGACCCCGGCCCCGCCGCCACCGATCGGCGAGTCGCCGAGGCCGCCGATCGTCTCGAGCGACTGCGCGCCCTCGACGCATCCGCCATGACGGAGGTCGATCGCCTCGACGCAGACCTGCTCGCCTACGAGCTCGGGCAGTCCGTCGCCGCCGCCCGCTTCCACCCCGAGCAGCTCGCCCTCGACGCCAAGTCCGGCCCGCAGGTCGGCCTGCCCCAGATGTCCGACTCGCTCCCGTTCACCACCGCCCAGCAATACGCCGACTACGCCGCCCGCCTCGAGGCCATCCCCGCCCACCTCGCGGGCGTGACCGCGCAACTGCGGGCCGGCCTCGCCGCCGGGCGCGTCCCGCCGCGCATCGCGCTCATCGGCGTCCCCGAGCAGTGCTCCATGCTCGCCAGCGCCGACGCCAAGGAGACTCCCTCCCTCAGCCCGTTCTACAAGCCCTTCCGCGGCGCCCCGCTCGGCGCGGCCAGCGCCCCCCGCGCCCGCGCGGCCATCGCCGACAAGGTCATCCCCGCCTTCCGTGCCTTCGGCACGTTCATCGGGGATGAGTACATGCCCAGGTGCCGGGAGAGCGTGGGCTACTCCGACGGCATCGACGGCCGCGCGGCCTACGACTTCGCCCTCCGCCGCCACACCACCACCGACCTCTCCGCCGACCAGATCCACGACATCGGACTGTCCGAGGTGGCCCGCATACGGGCCGAAATGCTGGCCGTCATCGCCCGCACAGACTTCACCAGGCGAGATGAGTTGAAGGGCGACGCCCTCTTCCACGCCTTCGTCGCCTACCTCCGCACCGACAAGCGGTTCTACTACGACACGCCCGAGGACCTGCTCACCGGCTATCGCGAGATCTGCAAGCGCATGGACGCCGAACTCCCGCGCCTCTTCGGCAACCTCCCGCGCCTCTCCTACGGCGTCCGCGAACTCTCCCCGCTCGTCGCCCCGACGGCCCCCACGGCGTACTACTACCAGGGCTCCATGAAAGCGGGAGTCCCCGCCTGGTTCATGGCCAACACCTACCGCCTCGACCAGCGCCCCAAGTACGAGATGACGGCCCTCGCCCTGCACGAGAGCGTCCCCGGCCACCACCTCCAGATCGCCCTCTCGCAGGAACTCGAGGGCCAGCACCCCTTCCGCACGTTCACCAACTACACGGCCTTCGTCGAGGGCTGGGGCCTCTACGCCGAGCGTCTCGGCATGGAAGTGGGGGACTCGGACATCGCAGACAGTGGCGCTGGCGGCTCGTCGGCCAGTGGTGCGGCAACACACACTCGCCGAAACATGTACGCCGACCCCTACAACGACTTCGGCCGACTCTCCTACGAGATCTGGCGGGCCTGCCGCCTCGTGGTGGACACCGGCATCCACGCCAAGGGCTGGCCCCGCGACAGGGCCATCGCCTACATGGCCGAGAACACCGCGCTCTCCCCGCTCAACATCGAGCGAGAAGTGGACCGCTACATCGCCTGGCCCGGCCAGGCCTGCGCCTACAAGATCGGCCAGCTCAAGATCAGCGAGCTCCGCGCCCGGGCCGAGAACGCCCTCGGCGACCGCTTCGACCGGCGGGCCTTCCACGACGCCGTCCTCGGCTCCGGCTCCATCCCGCTCCCCACCCTCGAAGCCAAGATCGACCGCTGGATCGCGGCGCGAAGAGCCACCCACCACTGAGAGCACCGAGACCACCGAGAAACACAAGAGGCACTGGTTCGCGACCAGCGCCTCCCTCAGTGCTCTCGGTGCTCTCAGTGGTGAGCGTCCTCAGTCCTTCGGCTCGATCGCGTCGATCGCATCGATCACCGACCGCCGGATCGTGAACACCAGCTCCAGCCGCGTCAGCTTGAAAAGCACCTCGACGTGCGCCGTCGCCGCCGCCACGCCCACGCGCCCGTGCCGCTTCTTCACCGTCGCCAGCAGATCGACCAGGCAGTTCAGCCCCGCCGAGTCCACGAACTTGATGTTCTCTAGGTCCAGCACGATGTGCCGCACCCCCGCCTCGTTGGCGTAGAGCTCCTTGATCTCGTAGCACACGTCCGCCGCGATCGTCACGTTGAGCTCTCGCTCCACGATGGTGATCACCATCGTCTGCCCGATGATCGAGTGGTTCACGATCGGGTGGTCGTACCGCGTCCGCTGCGCCGGATGCAGCGACGGCGCGTCTTCCTGGGTCGGCTCCGCGCCCTCCACACCAAACAACTTGCGGATGTTTCGGAGCATAGTGAACTCGCCCCACGCCTCGACAAGGATCCAACCACGCGGGCCGATCGCCCGCGAGAAACGACCGATTCACGTCCCCGTCTGCTGGCTCCGCATCGGCGTCGCACGCCCGTACACACTCCGCGCCGGCGCCGCCGAACCAAACGTCGGCATCGGCGTCATCGGCGGAGAGGGCACGAACGTTGGACGCACGGGCGCCGCCACCGCCGCCACCGCCGCCGGCGCGCCGATCGCCGGCGCGGGCATCGGCCCCTGCAGCCGTCGGGCGCGGGCCGCATCGATGTTGCGATCGAGCTTGCCCAGAATGTTCTTGACCTGATCGAACGAGCGCGACGTGCTCATACAGTGACCTCCGGAGTGCCGACGAGTGGGTATCGGAGGTGCCCGGGCCCGACTTGGCCCGGGAACGCGCTTCACCACTTTCCCGGGTGTGCCTGTGACGGTTGTGCGGGCGCGCTCGGGTGGTCCGCCGCTCCGCGACGGTTCTGACCGGGTCCCCCGACACTCCGTGGCGGGTTCCTTCCGTCAACCCCCACTCGCGCCCCCCGTTATCCGCCCCAATAACCCCAAACCGGCCCCGTGATACCATGCCGACATGACCTCACGCATCATTCTCTGCCCCGGCCAGGGGGCCCAGTTCGTCGGCATGGGCCGCGCGTGGTTCGACCAATCTCCCGAGGCCAAGGCCGTCTTCGAGCGGGCCGATCGCCACCTCGGCGACCGCCTCGGCGCGCCGCTCTCGAAACTCTGCTTCGAGGGCCCCGCCGACCGCCTCAACCGCACCGACGTCTCCCAGCCCGCCATCTACGCCACCTCCATCGCCTGCTCTCACGCCCTCCTCGCCGCGTGGGGCGCGGGCAAGAGCGCCCCCGAAGCCGGCATCATCGCCACCGGCGGCCTCTCCCTCGGCGAGTACACCGCCCTCCATCTCGCCGGCTCCTTCTCATTCGAGGACGGCCTCGAACTCGTCGTCCTCCGCGCCCGCGCCATGCAGGACGCCGCCGACGCCATCCAACTCCCCGACAAGTCCCCCGGCTCCGGCATGGTCGCCCTCATCGGCGCCGACGAGGCCCAGGCGACCGACCTCTGCACCCGTGCCACCGGTCGCGGCCCCGAGCGATCGGCGCCCGACGTCCTCGTCTGCGCCAACTTCAACTGCCCCGGCCAGATCGTCATCTCCGGCTCCATCGCCGCCTGCACCCGCGCTGTCGAGATCGCCGCTTCCATGGGATTGCGGGCCCAGCCCCTCCCCGTCGCCGGGGCCTTCCACTCCCCGCTCATGGCCCCCGCGGCCGAGCGCCTCGCCGCCGCCCTCCAGAAAACCCCTATCACCGCCCCGCGCTGCCCCGTCATGTCCAATGTCACCGGCCAGGCCCACTCCCCCATCCCCGGCCGTACCATTGAAGACTCCATCCGGACCCGTCTGGTGGAGCAGCTCACCAGCCCGGTGCGCTGGGAGCAGGACTGCCGCTCGCTGCTGGCCATCAGCAGTGGGGGTGTGGCGGGGGCCGGGACCCAATGGCACGAACTCGCCCCCGGCCGCGGCCTGATGGGCATGATGCGTCGGATCGAGAAGGCGACGAAAGTGGAGACCCACGATGAGCCGTAAGTCGAGAAACACCCTTGGATTCGCCGGCACAACGCTCATCGCGTTGATGCTCGTCGCCTGCAAGAAGCCCCCGCCTCCCCCCCCCCCCCCCCCCCCCCCCCCCCCCCCCCCCCCCCCCCCCCCGCGGGCAGCGCGAAACCACCCCCCACAACCAGCGCGCGCGCCCCCCCGGGCCGGGGGCCGCCG
>CALMPG010000020.1 GCA_937871915.1 uncultured Phycisphaerales bacterium | reverse complement strand
CTTTTATGCGTTACTGCCAGTGTCTGCAGCGATCCGACTCTCGTATCGATTCACGGCCACGATCCACCGGAGCGTCGCGACATCACCCGCGCCCAGCTCCAGAGTTGCGTGAGCGCCTTGGTGCTGAACGCGAAAGCGCCTTGCACCATCGGAGTCATTCATGACCACCATCACCATCCGCGAATCAGGCGTCAGACAAGTCACGTTGGGAAGCTGATCAACCTCGCTTGAATAACCCCGCACCGACCCCGGCCGCCCCAACTCCACAATGCACCAGTCGCTGCCCGGCACCCGCTTGCGACGCGACTCCCACCCGTCCATCCACTTCCCGCGCGGCGTGTACTTGCCCGGGATGAACACCGCCGGTTCCGGCCTGACGAGGTTCTCCATCCCCGCGAAAAAGTCGTCGCTGCACGCGACGGCGCGCCCGCCCAGCCGCGCCGAGGCGAGGTCGATCATCTCCGTCCACGCGGGCCGCGCCGCGGCCGTTGGTCCGTTCACGTGTCCCGCTTGATCCATCGGCCGATCGGCTCCAGAGGAAATGGGTTGGACGCCGCGGCGTCGTAGATCGTCCTGCCTCGCAGGATGGTGCGTTTCACCACGCCGCGCAGGGTCATGCCATCATACGGGGTGAGTTTGTGGCGATGCTGCAGAGCCCTGGCATCCACGGTCCATTCCGCGTTGGGGTCAAAGATCACGAGGTCCGCGTCGAACCCCGCGGCGATCCGCCCCTTCCGATCGCCCACCCCGGCAAGTGCCGCCGGTGCCTCAGCAATCCATTGACAGGTCAGGCTCAGATCATCGGACTCTGGGTACTGAGTGCCGCGCATCTCGTTCCAAATCACGGGCAGGCTCAGTTGCAGCGATGAGATGCCCCCCCATGCACGGGCGAAATCGCCGGTCTGCATCATCTTCATCGACGGAGGGCAGGGCGAGTGATCGGATGCGATAAGGTCGAGCACGCCGTCCTGCAAGCACTCCCAGAGTTCGACACTCTGACCCCGGATCGGAGGCGCGCACTTGAACTGTGTCTGTCCCTCGCCGATCTGCCAGCCTCGCTTCCATGAGCCGACGAGATAGTGCGGACACGTCTCGGCCGTGATCCTCAGGCCCTCCGCCTTGGCCGCTCCGATGACTTCGGCGGCCGCCATCGAGGCCACATGCACGATGTGAATGGACGGGGCAAGCGGACCCAGCCGCCGGGCGATCCGAACCAGGGCCTCTACGGCCCGGACTTCCGCCTCGGCGGGCCGCGATGCCAAGTAGGCATCATAACTTCGCGGCTGAGAGTCCAGCCGCGAGGCAGGCCGGGCCCGATCGATCGTCTCTTGATCCTCGGCATGCACCAGGAGGACCGCACCGAGCCGTCCGAGCACGGGCATCGCCTGCTCCAGATCGGTGTGACTGACCGCCCCGAAATCCTCCACCCCCGACTCCACCATGAACGCCTTGAACCCGAGCGCCCCCGCCCGCCACATCGGTTCCAACTCATCCACGTTCCCCGGCACCACCCCGCCCCAGAAGCCATAATCCACCAGACACTTCCCCGCGGCCGCCTCCGCCTCCCCCATCAGCGCGGCCACATTCGTGGCTGCCGGCGTGCAGTTCAGCGGCATCACCACGATCGCCGTAACCCCCCCCGCCGCGGCCGCGCGCCCCGCGGTCACAAACCCCCCCCAGTCCGTCCGCCCCGGCTCGTTCACATGCACGTGCGTGTCCACCAGCCCCGGCATGACCACCAGATCGCCGACGTCGATCTCCGGGTACCCCGACACTCCGTGGCGGGTCTCCCCATCACCCCCCAGGTCCACCCGCTCAATCTTCGCCCCGCGCACGAACACCACCCCCGGCCCAACGCGCCCCTCCGCCACCACCCGCGAACTCCGAATGCTGTACGCCTCGTGCGCCATGTCCCCAGCGTACACAATCCGCGCCACCGCCACCTACGCTTCCCCAGCGTGCCGACACAGGTCTCCCTTACCCAACTCCGCCCTCGCAAATCGCCCCCGGGCGAGCGGAACGGCCACGCCCACGTTCCGGCCTCGGCCCGGCCCGCCTCCCTCCCCCGCATTCTCGTCGACTCTCACGGCCGCGCCATCCGCGACCTGCGGCTCTCCCTCACGGATCGCTGCAACTTCCGGTGCGTGTACTGCATGGACCCGGATGTCCGCTTCGCCGATCCTCGCTCGCTGATGACCGTTGACGAGATGACCCGGGTGGCCCGGGCGTGCGTGGCCTTGGGCGTGCGGCACGTCCGCCTCACGGGCGGCGAGCCGACCGTCCACCCCAAACTCACACAGATCATCGAGGCCGTGGCCGCCCTCGGCGTGGATGACCTCTCGATGACCACCAACGGCTCGCTCTGCACGCCCGAACTCATGCGAGAGTGGAAGCGGGCCGGCCTCAAACGCCTCACGTTCTCACTCGACGCCGTGACGCCAGAACTCTTCGACGCCATGACCCGCGACCGCGAGCGGTCCGGCGCGGAACGCGTCGTGCAGGCCATCCGCGATGCCATCGCCGAGGGGCTCGGCCCGGTGAAGGTCAACGCCGTGGTCATGCGCGGCCGCAACGAGCAGGAAGTCCCCAAGCTCGCCGCGCTGGCCCGGCGCGAGGGCTTCGAGATGCGGTTCATCGAGTACATGCCCTTGGATTCCGGCCGCCACTGGGATCGGGGAATGCTCGTGGCCGCCGACGAGATCGTCCGGCTGGCGTCGAAGGAAGCAACGCTCACGCCGCTGGCCCGCACCGATCCCCACTCGACCTCCGAGACGTACCTCTTCGCCGACGATCCGCGCGGCGACCACAGCCCCGCCCGCATCGGCATCATCGCCCCCGTCACGCGCCCTTTCTGCGGCCAATGCTCCCGCCTGCGCATCACCGCCGACGCCAAGATCCGGCCCTGTCTGTTCAGCCTCGAAGAGTTCGACCTGATGTCGCACCTGCGGCCGGGACCCGCCGGTGACCACGCGATCGAGAACGCCCTTCTCGCGGCCGTCTGGGCCAAGCAGAAGGGCCACGGCATTACCTCGGCGGACTTCGTTCAGCCCGCCCGGCCCATGTCGGCCATCGGCGGTTGAGGACACCGGCGGCCCACACCGACCGCGTGCGATGTCCGGCTCTGATGAGCCACAAACGTCTCGACTCCCTCCCAGCACAACTTGGCCCCCGCTATCACCAGCACCACCGCCAGCAGCCAGCGGATGGCACGTGGGTCGAGTTTTCGGCTGCCCAGATACGAGCCGACCCCACCGCCCACGATGGCCGCGATTCCCAGCGGCAAGAGAAACTCCCACCCGGGCCACATCGCCCCGGGCTTCGAGGCCCAGCCGGCGATCCCCGACACGGAGTTCACGAGAATAAACGCGGCCGAGACCGCCGCCGTCGTCTTCGGCTCGGCCCAGCGACAAAGCAGGAGCAGGGGGCTCAGAAAGATCCCGCCCCCCACGCCCGTCAGGCCGGACACGAATCCCAGCACGGCCCCCGCACCAAGCGCAACGCCCAGCGGCGGGCTCCGGGTCGGCGGCTCCGCGCCGGTCGCCCGAGCGCTCTTCATCGCCACCGCCGCGATCCGCCACGCGCTGAACAGCAGCACCAGCCCGATGAAGGGCTTGTAGTACTCCGGCGGGAGTCTGATCGTCCCACCCACGAACGCGAGCGGCACGGACATGACGGCGAACGGCCAGAACAGTTTCCAGTCGAAGTGCCCCGCCCGCACGAACTGCCACGTCCCGATCACCGCCACGAGGATGTTCAGCAGCAGCGCGGTCGGCTTCATCACC
>CALMPG010000019.1 GCA_937871915.1 uncultured Phycisphaerales bacterium | reverse complement strand
GGTCATCATCCCCGAACCACCGCAATCCCTGCGCCATCATCGCGTCGTTCTTGCTCGATAATGCGATGGCCCTGGGGAGCATGGGAGCGGGGGAGCAGGGGAGCAAGAACACCCCGCGCTCCCCTGCTCGCTTTGCTCCCATGCTCCCTCCGCTCCCCTGCTCCCTCTGCTCCGAAGCCCCCGTGCTCCGATAGAGTTCCCCATGGACGCCGCCACGCCCGTGTACGTCAAGGCCGCGCAGCTCGCCCTCGCCGGGGCCGCGGGGACGCTGGCGCGGTGGGGCGTGTACGAGGGGTGCGCCAGGTGGCTGGAGCGGACGGGGTGGCAGTTGCCGGCCGCGACGCTGGCGGTGAACATCGCCGGGTCTTTCCTCTTCGGCCTCGTCTGGGCCGCGTGCGACCGGGGGCAGATGTCGATGCACACCCGCGCGATCCTGCTCGGCGGGTTCATGGGGGCGTTCACGACGTTCTCCTCCTTCGCCTTCGACACGGGCGAACTGCTCGCCCGCCAGAACTACCTCGGCGCGGCCGCGAACGTGCTGGCCAACACCGTGCTGGGCATCGGGGCGTTCTTCGTGGGGCTGTGGGTGGCCTCGCTGCTTCCCCGTGCGGTGTGAGGAGGGATCGAGGGATCGAGGGATCATGGGATCAAGGGATAAAGTCCAAGGCCAGTTTCCCTCTTCCCTCGATCCCTTGATCCCATGATCCCTCGATCCCTTTCATCCCGCATCCGCAAGACGATCAAGTGGGGCGGCGCGGCGGTGACGGTGCTGCTGGTGGTGGTGTGGATTGGTTCCGCGTGGGCAGGCCTGTCCGTTCGCAGGGGCGAGCGATTCGCAAGGATCGAGGGCGGCGGTTTCGTATTCGAACGAATCGGCAGCGTTCAACCCGTCAACGGTGTTTTCTGGCTTCCGGCAGCGGCGATCGGGCCATTTCGGGTCATGCCGGAATGGGAAGACTGGCCGACCAACGGGTCCATCTCGCAAAGCCGACCCGCAATGCTGCTATGGAGGGTCTTCGTGCCGCTTTGGATGCCGGTGCTGGCGGTGTTTGTACCGACCTTCGTCTTGTGGCGCTTCGACGCCCGTGCCGTTCGCCGCGAGCGTCTCGGCCGCTGCCCGAAGGGCAACTACGACCGCGCGGGGTTGGGGGGGATCGGGGCGGGGGCGGTGTGTCCGGAGTGCGGGGATTGTCCCTCCTCCACCCCATCTTCCTCTGTGTAGCTCTGTGCGACTCTGTGTTTCAATCTCCGGAATGGAAACACAGAGGAGCACAGAGTTTCACGGAGTGGGGCCGCGTGGTAGACTGACCGCATGAAGCCCCGCCCCCGAATCCGCAAGACGATCAAGTGGGGCGGCGCGGCGGTGACGGTGCTGCTGGTGGTGGTGTGGGTTGGGAGCGGGTGGTGGTACGCGACCGGTGTGAGTTCGAAGGGGTGGATTGTGTCGATCGGTCTTGGGAGAGTCGCGCTGGTTGATGGCCGCACGATCGCCGGAAGCAGCGCAGCCCCCCGGCTTGGTTGGAGTTTGGATTCGATTGGCCACTTTGAAATGCAGTGGTTGCCGACCGGGAGTCTGGTTGCCAGGCCTCCCGCGATGGCGTTTGTGTCAATGCCACTCTGGGCTGGCGTGCTATGCCTCGGGGCCGCGGCGGCATGGGCCTGGCGTCTCGACACCCTCGCCCGCCGCCGCGCGGGAGGGCGGCTCAACCTCTGCCCGAAGTGCAACTACGACCGCGCGGGGATCGGGGCGGGGGCGGTGTGTCCGGAGTGCGGGGCGGCTCCAACGGCTCCGCTGCCTTGAGCCCCGTAAGGGGCTCGCGCGCGTAGCCATTGGGGGGGCGGGTGGAGCGAGGCCGCTTTGGGCCTCGCGGAACCCGTGGTGCTCGTGAGCAAAGGGAACTCCTTCCACTCTTTGTCTCCCGCTCCGAAGGAGCGCACGCGTCGTTCGTCGTCGTTGATCGCTGAAGCGCACACCTCGCGTCCGCCCTTTCAGGGCGAAGAACGTCTCCCGTCCCTCTCCACGGGTTCCGCGGCGGTCAGAGCACCGCCGCTCCACCCGCCCCCCCAATGGCTACGCGCGGCGGCCCCTTCGGGGCCAAAGACCGCCGCTCTTCCCTCCACCCCGCGTGTCCTCCCCGGCAGGACACGCCTTCTGCCGCGCGGAACACGCGTGTTTCGCCCCACGAACTCCGCTCCGCGCGGCGATCCGTGCGATTCGGTGCGCATGCCCTCAAGTCTCCCCCGCGCTGCGCCGATGCTCCCGGCCAGCCCGCCCATCCCGCGGCGCGGCGCGAGGACGACTCTCATGCGCACCATCCCCAAGACCCGCACCGGCCGCCTGCAGTTCGCCGAATCCCACTGGCCCGTCTGGGAGGCCAGCGCCGGCGCGCTCAACCTTCCGCCGGCGCAGATCGAGGCCGTGCGGGACGCGACGGCCGCGGCCCGGGCCGCCCAGAGCGCGGCCGTGGATGCCCGGTTCGCCTACGCCGCGGCGGTGCTCGCGGCCGACACCGCGCAGGATGTGCTCCAGCCGCTGCTGGCCGCATGCGTTGCGCAGATCCGCCTCACCGCCGAGATGAGCCGCGACGAGAGCATCTACGCGCTGGGCGAGATCGCGCCCCCCGGCGCGCCGACGCCCGCGCCCGGGCCGGGCACGCCCGGCGATGTCGCCTTCCGCGTGCTCCCCGACGGCGCGCTGGAACTCTCGTGGAACCCGGTGCGCTCGATGCCCGGCGAGCACAAGTCCACGCGCGGGACATACTTCGAGGTCTCGCGCGGCCTCGGAGCCAATGGCCCGTTCACGCTCGTCGGCACCGCCACGCCCCCGCGGGCCGGCCGGCGCGGGCGCGCGACCTTTGTCGATACCACGCTCCCCCCCGGCACCACCGCGGCCCGCTACGTCATCACGGCCCGGCGCGTGAAGCGGATGGAACGGATGGGGAATGTGTTTGTGTTCCAGGTTGGGGGCGGGGGAGTGGCGGGGGCGGGCGCATGGGCCCGCGCGCAGGGGGGGGGGCGAGGCGGGGGCGCCCCGGGGGGGGGGGGCAGGCGGGGGGGGAGCGGGGGGGCGAGGGGAGGGGGGGGGGGGGGGGGGGC